>NZ_JBATGR010000244.1:0-8215 GCF_049665975.1 Eudoraea sp. | reverse complement strand
CTTCTGGGCAGTACTCTTGATAGCCTTCGGGCATCTTTTATTCTAAAAAATATGAGAACACTTCATATAAGAATGAAAAAACATAGCGAAAATGCGCTATACCTTGCCAAAAAGTTTGAGAAAGATGGCCTTAGGGTAGTGTATCCAGGCCTTAAATCACATCCCGGGTACCATACTATGAAAAAGCAGATGGTTTCTCAATATGGATATGGTGGGATTATGACCATAGACGTAGGCAGTCTTCAAAATGCAAATAAGCTGATGGAGTTAATGCAGAAAAAAAACCTCGGTTATTTGGCCGTTAGTCTAGGGTTCTATAAAACCCTGTTTAGTGCTCCTGGCACATCTACTTCATCGGAAATCTCTTTGGAAGAGCAAAAAACTATGGGCTTATCTGATGGACTCATACGCTTTTCTATTGGCCTGGATAACGACATTAAGAGAACATATAAATTAATGAAAGAATGTATGCAAAGTCTGCACATCCTGGACCATAAAGTCGCATCTCCTGTTACATAGATGATTTAGGTGTTTGCAGAAAAGCGGCCAAAGTTGTAATATTACGAATCAACTAACCAATCCTCAATGGCCGATAAAAAATCTAATAAATACAGACAGCAGGAACATATTGTTGAAAACCGGGAACTAAATATTTGGGAAGCATTAATCCCTATAATAGCCCTTGTGGGAATGCTTGCCTACAATGTCTATGTCTTCGGAGACGATGCTATCGGTGGTTCTAATCAGTTTATATTATTAATGGGCGGTGCCGTTGCTGCCATTGTTGGCTTTTTTAATAAAACCACCTATAAACAGATGTTGGCAGAGGTGGCCGAAAATGTGAAGTCCACAACTGGTGCTTTATTAATACTCTTAATGGTTGGGGCCCTGGCAGGAACCTGGATGATTAGCGGGATTATTCCGGCAATGATCTACTATGGCCTTCAAATACTTAATCCAACCATATTCCTGGCCGCAAGTTTAATTATTTGCGCCATAATCTCAATTGCTACAGGCAGTAGCTGGACTACCTCGGCGACGGTTGGTATTGCCCTTATAGGCATTGGTGATGCCCTTGGAGTTCCTATGGGTATGACAGCAGGTGCAGCGCTTTCGGGCGCTTATTTTGGTGATAAGATGTCGCCTTTGAGTGACACTACTAACCTTGCCCCAGCCATGGCCGGTGGAGATTTATTCGGACATATCAGATATATGACCTATACCACCATCCCAACAATTACTATAACCTTAATTATATTTATAATTATAGGCCTGAATCTGGAGACTACTGGTATAGCAGACACGGAAAGCATTCTGAAATCAATTGATTCAACATTCACGATAAATGGCTGGTTGTTTCTGGTTCCATTAGCTGTGATTCTTATGATTATAAAAAAAGCTCCTCCACTTGTCGCGTTACTCATTGGCACTTTACTGGGTGGTGTTTTCGCTTTGTGGTTCCAACCCGATATCGTTGCAGGAATTACAGGAGCTAAAGAATTGAATTTTGAATCTGGCTATAAAGGAATATTAAATGCGATTACAATTAAAACCGAAATAGCAACAGATAACCCGGCACTTAACGATTTGTTTTCTGCAAAAGGAATGTCGGGGATGCTAGGCACCATTTGGCTTATTGTATGTGCCATGGTATTTGGTGGCATTATGGATGGAATAGGTGCTTTATCGAGGATTACCAAATCCTTACTCGGACTGGCAAAGACAACATTTGGTCTTTTTGCAAGTACCGTTGGAAGTTGTCTTGCACTTAATGTTACGGCATCTGATCAGTATCTTGCCATTGTAGTTCCGGGTAAAATGTTTGCCAAGGCCTATGAGGATCGCGGTTTAGCCCCTGAAAATCTAAGCAGGACTCTGGAAGACTCTGGTACTGTAACCTCTGTGCTTATCCCCTGGAATACATGTGGAGCATATCATAGTGGAGTATTAGGCGTGAGTGTTGCAGATTATTTCTTCTTTGCTATCTTCAATTGGTTAAGTCCAATCACTACACTATTCTTCGCTGCCTTAGGAATAAAAATAAAACAATTGTCGTCTTCAAAAGCCCTTTAAAGAAGCATGTCAAAATTTTAACGGAAATAACTTTAACTTTTCGTCCATTCAGCTGTTAATTCAATCATTTATTTTTTAATTTCACACAAAATATTAAATATTATAAAATGGCTACTGTAACACTTAAGGGAAATACAATTCATACATCGGGAAACTTACCCCCTATTGGAGATAAGGCACCTGATTTTACACTTATAAAGAATGATCTTTCCTCCGCTTCACTATCGGACTATAGTGGTAAGAAAGTAGTGCTCAATATCTTTCCCAGTATAGATACAGGGACTTGTGCACAATCTGTTAGACAATTTAACACGGAGGCGGCCGAATTGAATAATACTGTTGTCTTATGTATATCCAAGGATTTGCCATTTGCCCAGACCAGATTTTGTGGAGCTGAAGGAATTGATAATGTTGTAATGTTATCTGATTTCAAAGATGGCAGTTTTGGTAATGCATATGGTGTGTCTTTCATTGATGGCCCGCTTCAACCATTACATTCACGATCTGTAGTCGTTCTTGATGAAGAAGGAAATGTAAGATATACCGAGCAGGTATCAGAAACAGTTGACGAACCAAACTACAAAGCCGCTCTCGAAGCATTAATGGATGCCTGAAGAAAATCTGATTGTAGACCGGATTAAGAGTATTGGATACGCTTTTCGCGGGGCTTGGCTTTTGGTACGTACAGAGAGTAGCATACAGATACAGGTTGTCATTGCATGTATTATGACCCTTGTAGGATTTTATTTTGAGATATCGAAAACCGAATGGATTTTGCAGATATTTGCAATTGCATTGGTTCTGGGTGTAGAAGGCCTGAATACTGGAATTGAAAAAATGTCAGATTATATACAGCCCGAATTTGATGAGAAAATTGGATTTATTAAAGACATATCTGCTGGAGCTGTTATGCTTGTATCACTTGCTGCGTCCATAGTTGGTCTAATCATCTATGTGCCAAAAATTATTTAGGCCGTTTGTGGATAGTCCTTCCTTCGTAAATTTGTATTTTTACCCCAAAGAATAGATTATTAAATGGCAAAGAAGAGAACAAAGTCAAAGCCCGCTTCTTCTAAAAAAGGTTTTTCTTTTAAGTTGTCCAAACAAAATAAAATAATCCTGGGAAGCCTGTTGGTTCTGCTCAGCATTGCCCTCTTTTTTTCATTTACTTCTTTTTACTTCTCATGGCAGGCAGACCAAAGTCTTCTTACTGAATTCAGAGATAGAAATGAGCAGGCAAATAATTTACTGAATAAATTCGGAGCTAGCGTTAGCCACTTTTTTATGTACAGAGGGTTTGGGGTGGCCTCATTTATTTTTCCCATTTTATTATGCCTCACAGGCCTATACATGTTTTTAAGCCTGGATAAAAAAGGATTATTAAGCAAATGGATTTGGGGAATGGTATTTATAATATGGATCTCTATTGCACTTGGTTTTTTCGCTTATGAACGTCCTTTATTAGGAGGCCTGGTAGGTTTTGAAATGAATGATTTTTTACAGGATTATACAGGTAAAATAGGTGTTTTATTGCTTTTGATATTTGGACTTACCGTTATTCTTGTTCGTCTGTTTAAGTTCTCTCCTGAGGGTATTGCGGCCTTCTTTAAGCGGAAGTCTAAGTCTCTGGCTACGGAATTTCAAAACGGTGGTGGAAAGGAGATCATAATGGATATTGATAAAGAGCAACCTATCGTTATTGATACCTATACTCATAAGGAAGATATTCCCCCTTTGACCACAGAAACAGATAATCCTGATACTAATGAGATTACTTCAAAGATTGCTGATAAGGAAGATTCCATAGAAATGGAAGTAGAGAAAATTACGGAAGAAAAAGAAGAAAAGGATATTCTCTCTGAAAAATTAGTTGCAGATTTTGGTGAATTCGATCCCACTTTGGAGCTGGCCAATTATAAATTTCCACATCTCGACCTGCTCGATCCGCATGGGGCATCCGGAGGTATCACTATAAATCAGGAAGAGCTTGAGGAAAATAAAAACAAGATTGTTGAGACATTAAAAAATTATAAGATTGGTATTGGACAAATAAAGGCTACAATCGGACCAACGGTTACTTTATATGAAATTGTTCCTGTTGCAGGCGTACGTATTTCAAAAATAAAGAATTTAGAAGATGATATTGCCTTATCTCTGGCAGCTTTGGGTATTCGAATTATAGCCCCGATACCCGGTAAAGGAACCATCGGAATTGAAGTTCCAAATAAAAACCCTTCTGTAGTATCTATGCGTTCTGTCATAGCGTCGAGCAAATTCCAAAAAGCTGAAATGGAATTGCCCATAGCGTTTGGAAAGACCATCAGCAACGAAACATTTGTGGTAGATTTAGCAAAAATGCCTCACTTGTTAATGGCCGGGGCAACAGGTCAGGGTAAGTCTGTAGGTTTAAATGCGGTTCTGACTTCATTGCTTTATAAGAAGCATCCCGCAGAGGTAAAATTTATCCTCGTTGACCCAAAAAAGGTTGAGCTTACACTCTACAATAAAATTGAAAGGCACTATTTGGCAAAACTACCCGATTCTGAAGAGGCCATTATAACCGATAATACCAAGGTAATTCATACCTTAAACTCTTTGTGCATAGAAATGGACAACCGCTATGAAATGCTTAAGTTGGCCATGGTTAGGAATATTAAAGAATATAATGTAAAGTTCAAGGCCAGAAAGCTCAATCCGAACGATGGCCATAAATTTTTACCTTATATTGTATTGGTTATAGATGAATTTGCAGATCTAATAATGTCTGCCGGGAAAGAAGTAGAAACCCCAATAGCAAGGTTAGCACAGCTGGCTAGGGCTATAGGTATCCATTTGGTAATTGCAACACAAAGACCATCAGTAAATGTTATTACAGGTTTAATTAAGGCGAATTTTCCGGCAAGGCTCGCGTTTAGGGTGACTTCTAAAATAGATTCAAGGACTATTTTGGATACCCAGGGAGCTGATCAACTAATTGGAAGGGGTGACATGCTTTTCACCCAGGGTAATGATATTACAAGGCTGCAGTGCGCATTTGTTGATACCCCGGAAGTGGCAAAGATTACAGAATTCATTGGTTCACAACGGGCCTACCCTGAAGCGCACCTATTACCGGAATATGTTGGTGATGATTCTGGCACAGGTATTGATTATGATATTTCTGATCGGGATGCCTTGTTCAGAGAGGCAGCAGAAGTAATAGTTAATGCACAACAGGGCTCTGCATCTCTAATACAAAGGAAATTAAAATTGGGATACAACAGGGCTGGTAGAATAATAGATCAGTTGGAAGCAGCAGGAATTGTCGGACCCTTCGAGGGAAGCAAGGCGAGGCAAGTTCTGGTTTCAGATGTTTATGCTTTGGATCAGTTATTAAGTAACGAAATAAAATAAAAAATGAAATATTCTATTCTTATCATGGCATTGGTTTTTACCGGCATTTTTGCTCAGGCCCAATCTTCAGATAAAGCAAAGGCTCTTCTGGATGAAGTCTATAACAAGGTTAAGGGTTATGATAATATTGCGGTAAATTTCAAATTTGCGCTACACAATTCGGAAGCAGATGTAGATCAGGAGACCCGAGGCGATGTTACACTGGAAGGTGAAAAGTACCTTTTTAATTATTTAGGGTCACAACAATTATATGATGGAGCTAAAGTATATACCATAGTTCCGGAAAATGAAGAAGTTACTATAGAAGATAAATCTGAAGACGAAAATACCATAACACCCTCTAAAATGCTGACTTTCTATAAAACGGGTCATAATTATGAATGGGATATATTACAGAATGTTCAGGGCAGAAAAATTCAGTTTGTCAAACTCATACCTATTGATACAAATTCTGAAATAACATCTATATTGCTGGGTATTGATGTAGAAACCAAACATATATACAAACTAATTGAAACCGGTAAGAATGGCACAATAACTACCATTACTGTTAATTCTTTTAAAACTGATCAGCAATTATCAAAAACCTTATTTACTTTTGATGAGAACAAGTACAAAGAAGAAGGGTACTACATCATAAGAAACTAGACCATTGCGGATATTAGATAAGTACATTTTAAAGCAATTTCTTTATAATTTTTTTAGTTCGTTCCTGATATTGATGTTTATTTTCATATTTCAGACGATATGGCTATTCATTGATGATTTGGCGGGTAAAGGACTGGATATTATAATCATTGGTAAATTCCTTTTTTATTTATTACCTAACCTCACGGAAAAGGTACTGCCCCTTACGGTACTTCTCTCGTCAATATTAACTTTTGGATCATTTGCCGAGAATTATGAATTTGCCGCAATGAAGGCTTCCGGGATTTCCCTGCAAAGAGCGATGGTGCCTTTAGTAGTTTTAATGACCATTCTTGGTGGGGTAGCGTTTTTCTTTGCGAATAGTGTAATTCCGGCTTCTGAACAAAAAATCTATAACCTCAGGCGAAATATTGCAACGGTAAAACCTGCTGCAGCAGTTGTAGAAGGCGTTTTTAGCGACGTAGAAGGATATAATATTAAAGTAGATCAGAAGTATGGTGATAATGATAGATATTTGAGAAATGTGGTCATTCATAGGAAAACAAATCTTGAGAAAAATAATACGGTTATAAAAGCCAAAGGAGGGGAATTAAAAAGCCGGGAAGGTTCTGGCATTATACAACTGGTACTTAGTGACGGACATTATTATGAAGAAATTGTGGCAAAAAGTGGTTCAGGCAAGGATAAATCTCCTTTTGCAAGGTCTAATTTTGAGACCTATACCATAAATATTGAAATACCAGACAACGTTCAGGATCTGGAAGAAGAGCGAAATGTACGAACGGATAAAATGAAAAATGTATCCAGACTCAATAAGGATATTGATTCTTTGCAGGAAAACAATGTAAAAATAGTTGCTGCTTTTTCTAAGAACATAACCAATAGAATGGGTGCATTTCTACCCCTGACTAAGCCCGATACCCTGTCTAAGAAAAAACTACCCAAAACAGCCCTGGATACTGCAGTACTAAATAAAAAACAGAAGTTAATGCTTCTAAAGAAAACAGATACCCTGCCGGCAGACACCCTAGTGCATTTATACAAAGAATATCAACAGGTTCAGATTATAGGTTCCGCAAAGAATTCTGTTTCCAATATTTTAAATTCCGTGCGTGGAAAAAAGGAAGAATTACAACGGCGATATAAAATATACAACATGCATATATTGTCCTTACATAAAAAATTTGCCCTTGCTCTTTCCTGTATAATTCTGTTTTTTGTAGGCGCACCTCTTGGAGCAATTATTCGCAAAGGAGGACTTGGCTTACCTATGGTAATAGCAATTGTCCTCTTTTTAACGTATTATTTTATAGGGGTTTTTGCCGGTAATTATGCGAAAGAGGGAAATATTCATCCTATACTTGGTGCATGGCTTTCTACGCTAATAATGTTACCTTTGGGAGTCTATTTAACCAAAAGAGCTACTGCCGACAGGGGGCTAATGGATTTCGGCCATGTTATTGAAAAAATAAAGGAATTTTTTAGAAAGAAAAATAAAGTTACCGCATCATGATTGCAACTATGGAAGATAAAATTCAATTAAATACTATTGAAGAGGCCATTACAGATATACGTAACGGGAAGGTGATTATTGTAGTAGATGATGAAAACCGCGAAAATGAAGGCGATTTTATTGCTGCCGCTGAAGCGGTTACGCCAGAAATGATCAACTTTATGGCCAAACACGGCCGTGGGCTTATATGTGCGCCGCTTACCGAAGAACGTTGTGAGGAGTTGGATTTATCCATGATGGTAGAGAATAATACGGTCTTACATCACACTCAATTTACAGTTTCTGTAGATTTAATAGGACATGGCTGTACAACAGGAATTTCTGTACAGGATAGGGCAAAAACCATAAAGGCCCTTGTAAATAGTGACACCAAGCCGCATGATCTGGGGAGGCCAGGACATATCTTCCCCTTGCGAGCAAAGAATGGAGGCGTTCTGAGAAGAACCGGCCATACGGAGGCCGCGGTAGATTTTGCCCGATTAGCAGGCTTTGAGGCTGCCGGGATCCTCGTTGAAATTCTGAATGAAGATGGTACAATGGCCCGATTGCCTCATCTGGTTGAAGTCGCCCATAAGTTCGATCTTAAAC
>NZ_JBATGR010000243.1:0-5227 GCF_049665975.1 Eudoraea sp. | reverse complement strand
CTCTAATATTGATGAGCTGTGGGGGAAAAGAAGAAAAGAAAAAAGACGGTTTTAGTGTCACCAGACAAAAGTCAGAAACAGAGAAACCTGCAACCACTCCTGATACTGAAGTGATAAAAGCATCAGAGCGTATAGATCTAAATAACAAAGGTTTAGGGCCTGTGACTTCAGTCACCTTAAATCCGGAAATTGATCAGGCAATGGCAAGCACAGGAAAAGAAGTATATGACAAAATGTGCCTTGCATGCCATAGAATAGGCAAAAAATTCATTGGTCCTGCCCCTAACGGTATCCTTGAGAGACGTACACCGGAATGGGTTATGAACATGATTCTTAATCCGGAACAGATGGTAAAAGAAGATCCCTTAGCCAAAGATTTGTTGGTAGAGTTCAACGGTTCACCAATGGCGAATCAAGGTCTTACTGAAGAACAAGCAAGGGCTGTCCTGGAGTATTTTAGAACTTTATAATAAACAATCATATGAAAACAATAACTAAATTAAGATTGCTTGTGGGTTCATTTTTTATGCTGATTTTATTTGTCGGTTGTAAAAATGAAGCTAAAACAGAAGGAACAACTTCAACACCACCACCACCAACTGAAGTAAATAAAGAACGAGGCCAGGCCTTTATTGAAGATGACGGATCAACGCCCAATGTACTACAGATTGCTATTGGTTCTCCGGATCATACAACGCTGGTTGCAGCTGTACAAGCTGCCGACCTTGAAAATGTTCTGGTAAATGCCGGGCCATTAATGGTATTTGCCCCTACAAATGAGGCCTTTGACGCACTACCTGAAGGAACCGTTGACAATTTATTAAAACCTGAAAACAAGGAGGCTTTGGCAAATATCTTAAAGTATCATGTTACGCCTGGAAATTATTCTAAAGATTTTCTAAAGAAGTTTAAAAAATTAGGGCAGGCCAATGATCAAAGTGTAATGATTGTTGTTGAAGGGGATGATGTTTTTGTTGGAGGCGCTAAAATAATAGGGAGTGTCAAAGGAGGTAATGGTATTGTCCATGTGGTAGACAAGGTAATGTTGCCGCCGGAAGAATAGAAAACATTAATCAATTAAAACTAAAAATAAAACAATGAAAAATTTAAACTATTTAATTTGTATCCTCTTTGGGTTAGGAATTACCTTTAGCAGTTGCAACAATCAATCTCAGAAATCCAATGGGGCTTTATCCTCAAGCGCTGCTGAAAAAGTATACGTAGCTCCTGGTGAACAAGACGAATTCTACGCTTTCCTTTCTGGAGGCTATAGCGGTAACCTTACTGTATATGGACTTCCCTCAGGACGATTGTTCAAGGAAATCCCGGTATTCTCACAATTCCCGACCTCAGGATATGGTTATTCGGAAGAAACCAAACCAATGTTGAATACTTCCTTTGGATTTATTCCTTGGGATGATTTACACCACCCTGATATTTCACAAACTAATGGTGAATTGGATGGTCGATGGATTTTTGTAAACGGTAACAATACTCCCCGTATAGCAAGGGTAAGTTTGAGCACTTTTGAGACTGAAGAGATTATCGAGGTTCCGAACAGTGCAGGTAACCACAGTTCGTCATTCATTACGGAAAACACTGAGTATGTGGTAGCTGGAACACGATTTTCGGTACCTGTACCACAGCGCGATATGCCTATTAATGAATACAAAGGAAATTTTAAAGGCGCTTTGTCTTTTATTAGTGTAGCGCCTGATACAGGGCGATTAAATCTAGAATTCCAGGTGTTGATGCCAGGGTTCAATTATGATCTTTCGCATCCAGGTCGTGGAAAATCTCATGGGTGGTTCTTCTTTACAACTTATAATACCGAAGAGGCCAGTTCTTTATTGGAAGTCAATGCTTCACAAAATGACAAGGATTTTATCGCCGCTGTAAACTGGAAAAAAATAGAGGAGTATGTTAAAAATGGAGGAGGAACTAAGATGCCCGCTGACTATGCCCACAATGTATATGACGAGGAAACTCATACCGGAACTTCTACCATGAAAAAAGAGGTAATTACTGTAGATCCCACCCAAGTACCGGGATCTTTGTACTTTTTGCCAACTCCTAAATCGCCACACGGTTGTGATGTAGATCCAACAGGGGAATATATTATCGGTAATGGAAAACTATCTGCAGACCTTACTGTGCACTCGTTTGATAAAATGTTGGCCGCAATCGAAGGCAAAAAATTCGATGGCGATGCTTATGGCATTCCTATATTGAAATTTGAAGATGTTTTGGCTGGTGTCGTAAAAAGTGGAGGCCTGGGCCCACTGCATACCGAATTTGATGAAAAGGGTAATGCGTACACTACCTTCTTTATTTCTTCGGAAGTAGTAAAATGGAAAGTGGGGACTTGGGAAGTTCTGGATAGAAAACCGACATATTATTCCGTGGGGCATTTAATGATTCCTGGTGGGAACTCAAGGAAACCTTTCGGCAAGTATGTGGTAGCCATGAACAAGATAACCAAAGACCGGTATCTGCCTACAGGTCCAGAAATGGAGCACTCTGCACAACTTTATGATATTTCGGGAGAAAAAATGGAATTATTATTGGATTTCCCAACCCACGGAGAGCCACATTATGCCGCTGGCTGTCCTGCAGAGTTGTTAGCATCAAATTCGAAAAAAATCTATCGTTTGGATGACAACAAGCATGAATATGCTACGATAGGCGTTGGTGATGCGCGTGTAGAACGCAAGGGAAATGAAGTACATATCTACATGGCTACCATCCGAAGTCATTTTACTCCCGATAATATTGAGGGTATTAAAGTAGGAGATAAGGTATATTTTCATATCACTAACCACGAGCAAGATTTTGATGTGCCACATGGTTTCTCCATTATTGGTCAGGGTACTTCCGAAATTTTAGTAATGCCAGGGCAAACTAAAACCTCGGTATGGGAACCTAAAAAGGTTGGGGTATGGCCATTCTATTGTACCGATTTTTGTTCTGCCTTACACCAGGAAATGCAAGGTTATGTTAGAGTATCTCCTGCAAATTCAAATATTGAACTTTCCTGGTCTTTAGGCGAATGAAAGTACTCAGGTAGATTATTTTAATTCACATATAAAAGCGGGCTGCGTCCAAGACCTGCCCGCTTTATTTACAAATTAAATTATCCCGCCAAAGCCATCTTCGATTTATAAACGATCAAAAAGCAGAAATGATGAAAAAAGCAAGTATCCTTATGATCATTGGTCCTTTGTTTCTTTTGGGATTGTACATTTTCCCTCTATGGAACATAATGCTGGGAGCACCTCAATATCCGGAACCTTTGGGAATGAACATTTATATTGATGGTATTAAGGGAGTTAGTGAATTTGACATTCAGAACATTGACGGTCTTAATCACTACATTGGCATGCGTAAACTGCCAAAACCTGAAGAAATGTGGGAGTTTAAGACTTTTCCATTAGTAATTGGAGGGATGGTGATCCTTGGGGTTTTGATAGGTCTGCTGGGATTTTTTGAAAAAATTAGCTATAATTGGTTTATGGGATGGTTCATACTCATGAGTATTCTAGGAGTACTGGGTATGTATGATTTTAATGCCTGGATGGTAGATTACGGTACCAACCTAGATCCAAATGCTATAATGAAACTCACCAATGCAGACGGAACACCTGTTAGTTACAAACCTCCACTATTTGGCCATGTAAAAATGCTAAATTTTGACGTGACCTCCTTGCCATCAACTGGTGCGTGGTTGATGTTTGTCGGTATGATGCTTACTGTAGCAGCATTTTTTGTAGGTAAAAAAGCGTGGAAACCAGAAAACAGTACCAGCTCGGTGCGACCGATTAAAGTTAAAAAAAATGATAAGTAGATTCTTATTTTTAGGTTTATCACTATTCATATTTGCGTCTTGTGAGGTAAGTCCTAAACCAATTAATTATGGTTCTGACGGATGTCATTTTTGTTCGATGACCATTGTGGATAAACAACATGCAGCTCAAATAGTAACAAAAAAAGGAAAAGCCTTTAAATTTGATGCGGTGGAATGTATGCTTAATCATATGAAAGACATAGATACCGCTACCGTTGCACTTTATTTCTGCAATTATAATTCGCAACCAGGAGAACTGATAGCTGCGCAGGAGGCAACTTATCTGATAAGTGAAAATATACCCAGTCCCATGGGGGAATTCTTAACCGCATTTGACAATATGGAAGCTGCCAGCTTGGCAAAAGAAGAAAATGGAGGAGAGCTCTATTCCTGGAATGAACTTTTGAAACACATGAATAATTAAAATGACGTACACGGTTAATAATGGAATTAATTCACAGGAGTATAATAAGCTACAGATTCATAAGCTGGTAAATACTGAAAACTTAAAAATATTAAGTATTAGCCTTGAAAAAAATGCTATCTTTCCTGAACATGTGTCACCAAAAGATGTACAATTAATTGTATTGGAGGGCGCTATTATTTTTTATATCAATCAGAAAGAGTACCATCTTTCCAAACATCAACATTTTTTCTTTCCTAAAGATGAAAAACATTGGGTAAAAGCACTCGAGAATTCGAAATTCCTTATAATAAGGTAATGCTGATTATGGGTAGATTTTTTCTATTAGGAATATTGTTTCTAAGTATCTTTAGTTTAAAAGCAAAGACCTTGGTAGTATGCTCAGACTGTGAGTTTAGGTCTATTAAAGATGCTGTTTCAAAGTCTTCAAAATTTGATACTGTCCTTATCAAAAAAGGCACCTACAAAGAGTTCAATATCCTTGTAGACAAACCATTAACCTTGAAGGGTGAAAACTACCCCGTAGTAGACGGCGAAGACCGTGGCGAAATCATACGCATTGTTTCCGATAATGTGACTATTGATGGATTATACATTATTAACGTCGGTACCAGTTATACTGCAGATTACGCCGCCATCCGGGTAGTTAAAAGTGAAAACTTCCTGATACAGAACGTAGTCTTGGAAAAGCTCTTTTTCGGTATATATCTTGAAAAATCGAATAACGGTAAAGTGTATAACAACAAGATTAATGGCGATGCAGTGGATGAGTATAATTCTGGTAATGGTATTCAGTTATGGTATTGCCACAATGTTCAGGTAGACCAAAATATTGTACAAGGTGTACGCGATGGTATTTACCTGGAGTTTTCTGATAATGTTACCATCAATAATAACGTGAGCACAAATAATCTGAGGTATGGTCTTCATTTTATGTTTTCAAACGATGATGTGTACAC
>NZ_JBATGR010000242.1:0-3945 GCF_049665975.1 Eudoraea sp. | reverse complement strand
GCAGTGGTAATCCTTATTTTTATGGTCTTATATCAGGTATATTAATTATGATCTTTACCTAAACAGATATTACTTCCAGTACATTTAGCAACACTAAATTATTTAACAAAAGAAGCACCAATATATTGGCGCTTCTTAAGGACTAATTAAAAAGAACCTTACTCCTTGAGAAAGTAGTTTGGGCTAACAGAATTTCCGCTCTCCGGAAATACCGGATTTATTTTTGATAAGCATCATCATGAACATTGGCAACAGCACGTCCGGAAGGATCATTCATGTTTTTGAAGGTCTCATCCCACTCCAGTGCAATCTTAGTACTGCAGGCCACCGAAGGCTCCTGTGGCACAGACCATGCAGCTGCATCACTAGGGAAATGTCCCTCAAATATAGATCTATAATAAAATTCTTCCTTTGTGGTCGGAGTTTGAATGGGGTATCTGAATTTGGCATTAGCCAATTGTTCGTCAGATACTTCCTTATTCACAACTTCCTTCAATGTATCTATCCAGCTATACCCAACCCCATCTGAAAATTGTTCTTTTTGCCTCCAGGCAACACTTTCTGGCAATACAGATTCAAAAGCTTTACGCACCACCCATTTTTCCATGCGTTCACCATTAATCATCTTGTCTTTTGGATTAATCCGCATGGCCACATCTATAAATTCTTTATCCAGAAAAGGAACCCGACCTTCAATACCCCAGGCTGCTAAAGATTTATTTGCCCTTAAGCAATCATACATATGTAGCTTGCTTAATTTCCTAACAGTCTCTTCATGGAAATCCTTAGGACTTGGTGCCTTGTGAAAATATAGGTAGCCACCAAATAATTCATCCGCACCTTCACCCGAAAGGACCATTTTAATGCCCATAGATTTTATTACCCGGGCCATTAGGTACATAGGCGTTGATGCCCTGATGGTTGTAATATCGTAGGTTTCCAGGTTATAAATTACATCCTTGATTGCATCGAGGCCTTCCTGGATAGTAAACTTAATTTCATGATGGATAGTGCCTATATGATCGGCGACTATTTGGGCGGCTGCAAGATCTGGTGATCCTTCCAGTCCTACAGAAAAGGAATGTAATTGAGGCCACCAAGCATCTTTGGTATCGCCAGACTCTACCCGCTTTTGAGAATATTTTTTGGCTATTGCTGAGGTAACTGAAGAATCAAGACCCCCGGATAGGAGAACCCCATAAGGCACATCAGACATCAGTTGCCTGTGAACTGCTGCTTCCAGGGCATCCCTTATTTCATCAATACTTGTTTGGTTTTCCTTTACTGCTTCGTAATCCATCCAATCCCTGGTATACCACCTCTTTAATTCCCCGTCACTACTATGCATATAATGTCCTGGTGGGAAAAGCTCTATTTTCGTGCAGGTGCCTTCTAATGCTTTTAGTTCTGAAGCAACATAAAAGGTCCCGTTTTTATCCCAACCCATATACAATGGAATAATACCCATATGATCTCTGGCTATAAAATATTCATTTTTTTCAGAGTCATAAATTGCAAACCCAAAGATTCCATTCATATCATCTAAAAAATCTGGTCCCTTTTTCTGATATAAAGCCAGAATGACTTCACAGTCAGATTCTGTACTGAAAGTGTAGGATCCTTCAAATTGCTTTCTTAATTCTCTATGGTTATAAATTTCCCCGTTGGCCGCTAAGACAAGTTTCTGATCTTCACTAAACAGGGGTTGTTTTCCAGATGCAGGATCCACAATTGCCAAACGTTCATGGGCCAATATAGCCTTCTCATTTGCATAAATCCCACTCCAATCAGGACCTCTGTGCCTTACTTTCTTAGACATTTCCAATAATTGGGGTCTCAGGGTTTCCGTATTTTCCTTTACATTAAATGCACACACTATTCCACACATTCTTTAAAGATTTTATTAATTATTAAGCAAAGATGATCATTAACATATTAAATTGAAATATATATATGAATATATATTTCATATTGTTATATCATAAGTAATAATTGATAAGATTAGTAATCAAAACTTCTAAAATTGTAGTGTTAAACAAACATTTTGTAAGCAGTTAAAATTTTAACGACTTTTTATAAGAACCCAATGGGTTTACTAATTAGATTTGATGAACATAAAAACAAGCACAATTATGAAAAAAGTATTGACACTAACTATCATGGCATTAGCCATAGTTTTTACAAATGAAATTACCGCACAAGAATTTAGCGGGATGGATAAAAGCCCGGCGGATATTGCCTCATATCCCAGCAGTTACAAAGTTTCCGAAAAGTTGATAAAGGTTGTATATAGCAGACCACAATTAAAAGACAGATCACTTTCCCAACTTGCACCTGATGGAAAAGTATGGAGAACAGGAGCGAACGAGGCTGCTGAGATTACCCTTTATAAAGATATGATGTTTGGAGATACTTCAGTAAAAGCAGGAACTTATTCTCTATTCACTGTACCCGGTGGATCTGAATGGACGATTATTTTAAACAGCAATTTGAATCAATGGGGAGCTTATTCTTATGATACGTCTGCTGATGTAGCTAAGACTAAAGGTTTTGTAAGTAAGGGAGATGAATCATTGGAAGCATTTTCAATTGGATTCAAGGAAGTAGACAATGGTGTACATATGGTATTAGGATGGGGCACTACAAGAGTAGCGGTTCCTTTTAGCCTAAGTATGTAATAAAATAATGATGATGATGTAAAAAGCCGTAGTGTGGAACTTCGGCTTTTTTTTGTTTGATATTTTAAGAATTCCTCTGAACTTCCTACTTATATAAAACTTCCATCACGTACAGCAAAAGCCGTGCTAGTCGAAAAGTTATCATCAACTGTATAGACATTTGCATTCAGCACCAATAGATCAGCTGTTTCCTTCGGTACTTCGCAGGCAACAAATAAAAGAGCTAATATGAATAGGAGGTTTCTCTTGTTTAAATTTTTATAGTAAAGTCTGAGTAAAATATTTCCTTACGGCCTTATTTCCTGGAAGGACAAATAGTTAGTGGCTATTTAATTAGTTTGTATAACCTCAAATTCGACGATTACCTTCAAGCATAAAAGTACCGTCAGGGGTATAGCTTTCGCCTTTAAAAGAATCCCCATCCATAATAAGTGCCACGTCTACCATACTTCCTTCAATATCTACAGAGAAAGTCAGTTTGTTTTTATCAACCCTTACATTATCTGCTGGCAGGTTACCTGCGGGCAACTCTAGTTTTACAGTGTAAACTTTCTTTTTTTTAGAAATATGCAATACGCCAGAACTATATTCCACTGGTACATCTTGCACGGAATAATCCCAACTTCCGGTCCATTTCTTTTTTTTAACAACAATATCAGAACTTTCAACCATATCCAAAGTATTACACATTTCAAGAGAATAGCTATTAGAAAATATCAGTAATAATGATATGAGGCCGAAATTCTTTAAAGATATTTTCATTTGAAAAGTTATTATGTTTAAGCCTAAATATACAGCATTTTTTTGAACAAAGATTCACTCCTTTTTCGAAATAATAAATGCTACACGCCTATTCTTCTGTCTGCCCTCTTCTGTTTCATTACTTGCTATAGGTGCACTTCCACCATGACCTTCCCAACTTATCCTATCCTCTGAAAGCCCAAGTTCTATTAAATATTGAGCAACAGCGGAACATCTTCTGACTGACAAATACTGGTTATAGAAATTAGTTCCAATATTATCTGTATGTCCGTCAACAGTTATCTTAAGAGACTTATTTGCATCCAGATAGTTATAGATCTTTTGAATATCTGTTTTGGCGGAATCCAATAGCTTAAATTCATCAAAATTGAATAGCACGCTTTTAAAAATATGAGTTTTATCCAGTTCATAATTTTCCGTTACGAGATCCGGATCAGGAGATGAATTCAAAAGAGAACCTGGTATTTGCGCCAGATTTAATGTAACCATATCCAGATAATAATAA
>NZ_JBATGR010000241.1:0-6732 GCF_049665975.1 Eudoraea sp. | reverse complement strand
ATATATATACCCAACCACATATGCTATTGCACTTGATAATTTAGGCTACAGTCAATTTAAAATTGGTCAGCTAAAAATTTCCGAAACGAATTTAAAAGAGGCCCTGGAAATTAACATTCAGGAAAATGCTGTCGATAAGATTGCGATGAGCCATTACCATCTGGCAGAGTATTTTTTGGCTAAAAGAGATACAACACGAGCAATGGCAAATGCTCAGGATGCTCTGGAATTGGCCAAACAAAATAATGACAATCAACTAATCCTCGAAACTTTAAAGCTATACCCTTTATTAGACCCGGAAAATGCACCTGCCTATCTGAAGGAATATTTGGTTTTAAATGACAGTCTCCAGGAAGAAGATCGTAAGAACCGAAATAAGTTTGCCCGGATTCGTTTTGAAACCGATGAGTTTATAGCAGAAAACCAGCTTTTAGCCAGGCAACGGCAATTATGGATCGGAATTGCATTAGGGCTTTTACTTCTGGCTATATCCATAGTTGTCATTATTTCTCAACGTTCAAAAAACCGAAATTTGCGATTCCAGCAGCAGCAGCAAGAGGCCAACCAGGAAATATTTAACCTCATGCTCGCCCAGAACCAAAAAATGGAGGAGGGAAAACAGTCTGAACAAAAACGAATTTCAGAAGAACTGCATGATGGCATATTAGGTCAGATGAATGGTATTCGCATGATGTTGTTGGGTTTAAACAAAAAAGTAGATGAGAACGCCATAAGTATGCGGGGAGAGGCAATTGGGAAACTACAGGGTGTGCAGGAGGAGATCCGGACAATTTCTCATGAATTAAATGATGCTTCTTATCAAAAATTCCATAACTTTATAATATCCCTCGAAGATTTACTAAAGGGTATTTGCGAAGTAGCGAATATTGATTATGATTTAGACTATGATGAAGGTCTTGATTGGGATGCCTTAAGCGGCAATATCAAAATTAACCTTTACAGGATTATTCAGGAGAGTCTTCAGAATTGTATAAAACATGCATTTGCAAATAAAGTTAATCTCAAATTAGACTCGACAGATCATATGCTCAAAGTTTCTCTAAAGGATAACGGGCGGGGCTTTGATAATAAGAAAAAGAAAAAAGGTATTGGCCACAAAAATATTACTTCCCGGGTTCATAAATTAAACGGTGAATGGAGCATTAAGAGTAAACCCGGAAAGGGAACAGTGGTAACCGTGAAAGTACCTTACAGATTAGCTGAAAATGAAAGTCGGATTAACGGAAATGAAAAGTATAAAATAGCTGAAAAAACATCACCATGAAAACGATTCGGATTTTAGCAGTAGACGATCATGAAATGACCACAATGGGTTATAAATTTATCCTGGAAGACTCAGAATTTGAGAATTTCAAAGTATTTGTAGATACAGCTAAAAGCTATGTTGGTGCTATTGAAAAAATAGAAAATTCGGTTAATTCATTTTCGTATGATATCCTTTTATTGGATATACAATTGTCACAAGCTATTGAAGGCCCTGCGAAAACAGGTGAAGATATCGGGATTTATGCGCGGAAGGTTATTCCAAAGACCAAAATTGTATTTATGTCTTCATTTAGCGATAATTACAGAATAAATAGTATTCTTAAGACTGTTGATCCGGAAGGGTATATGGTAAAAACGGAAATAGATCAAAAGTCATTGCAGGCCATGGTGCTTACTGTAATGAACAATCCCCCTTATTATACTCAGAAAGCTCTGGCTGCTATACGCAGAAAAATGGCCAATGACGATATAGTCCTGGATGAGAAAGACAAAAAAATTCTTCACTATTTGTCTGTAGGCACCAAAACGAAAGATATGGTTAACCACGTATCCTTATCACTTCCAAGTATTGAAAACAGAAAAAGACACCTTAAAGCTGTTTTTGGTGTTGAAAAACAGAATGATCAGGCATTAATTACTGAATCCAGAAACCGGGGTTTCATCTAATTTCACATTTTTTCTCTGAATAATACACACCCGTTCTCTTCATTGACATTTTTTAATAATTATAAAATTGCGGTGAAACCTTATTTATTCTATGGTTTTTATATAGTCAACTGTTAATTTTTAAAATTAATTTTGATATAAACCATATTGTTTTCTAATATCATGCCAAACAAACAGGATAATTTTAGAGATAATCTTAGACTTAAGCTTGACGACAACCCTAAAATAAAGGGGTTAGTTGAATTTAAAAAGAGTTTAGAAAAAGATTATTTTTCCAATGTATCCATAAGAAATTGTTCTTCAGATAATGCCAGGGAAAATTTGGTTATTGAAATGGACTGCAATTTTAAACTGGTTGAAATACTTTCACATTTACAAAAAGGTACCTGGGGCAGAATGTACTCGGCACAGAATAGCTGGTCTAAAAGTTCCCCTTTTTCCAGGGCATTGAAAAACTTGAATAAATTGAATAGCAGGAGAATAGATATTGAAGAACTATCTATTTTTTCAAAAGATTCCTCTATTATTATTAAGAATATATTTGAAAATAGTATTGAAGAACAACTTCGGCAGATTCTACAAACTATTGCCGAAAACTATGTCTATTTAACCAAAAAACTTACTGAAACACCCTATGAAATATATATTCCGGTCTTTGAGGAAGACCGCATTGAAAATGACACCAAATTAAAGAATATTAGAACCGGTAATAATAAGAAGAGAGACTATTTTAAATATTGGGGACTCTATTTCGAGTCAGAAAAAGATGCTGTAATCTATGATTTAAAGAATAAATCAATCATTTTTGGTGATTTGTTTATGTTAAATCATTGAAAAAAATGGAAATCCAATAATTAGGGCTATTGGTTTTCCATTAAGCGGCTTATACTAATCTTCAGTTAAATAATGGCAGGTTTTTCATTAATTCATTAACCTTTACTTTTACGCCTTCAACTACTTCCTCTTCCTCCGCATGCGTAATAACTTCATCTATTAAATCCACAATAGTCGCCATATCGGCTTCTTTAAGACCTCTGGTAGTTATTGCAGCAGTTCCAAATCTAATTCCTGAAGTAATAAAGGGTGATTTATCATCAAATGGAACCATATTTTTATTGGCAGTGATATCTGCTTTAACCAGAATGGCTTCGGCGTCTTTTCCGGTAATATTTTTATTGCGAAGATCTATTAGCATCATATGATTATCTGTACCGCCAGAAATTATCTTGTAATCTTTTGCCACAAATGCAGCAGCCATGGCCGCCGCATTCTTCTTAACCTGCAACATATAATGCAAAAATTCATCTGAAAGGGCTTCACCAAAAGCAATTGCCTTTGCCGCAATAATATGCTCTAACGGTCCTCCCTGATTTCCAGGAAAAACGGCTAGATTAATCAAAGCAGACATTTTTCTTAAATTTCCATTTTTCAGCCTAATTCCAAAGGGGTTTTCAAAATCCTGCCCCATTAAAATTAACCCTCCCCTCGGACCTCTAAGGGTTTTATGAGTTGTGGTGGTAACAAAATGACAATGTGGTATGGGATCATTTAATATTCCTTTAGCTATTAGACCTGCAGGATGAGCAATATCTGCTAATAAAAGAGCATCTACACTATCAGCAATTTCCCGAAATCTTTTAAAATCCATATCCCGGGAATAAGCAGAAGCCCCCGCGATAATCAACTTCGGACGTTCCTTTTTGGCTATTTCCTCAATTTTATCGTAATTTATTACACCGGTTTCTTCATCTACACCGTAAAATACCGGACGATAAAGCTTTCCGGAAAAGTTAACAGGAGAACCATGAGTAAGATGTCCTCCATGTGAAAGATCAAAGCCTAAAATTGTATCCCCTGGTTTTAAACATGCCTGGTATACCGCGGCATTCGCTTGCGATCCGGAATGCGGCTGGACATTTGCGTATTCCGCACCAAACAATTCTTTTGCTCTGTCTATGGCCAGTTGTTCCACCTTATCAACTACCTCACACCCTCCGTAATAGCGCTTACCGGGATAGCCTTCAGCGTACTTGTTGGTTAAAACGGATCCGGCAGCTTCCATAACTTGTGGACTTGTGAAATTTTCGGAAGCAATAAGTTCTATCCCATTTAATTGCCGCTGTTTTTCCTCGGCAATTAACTCAAATATTTGATGGTCGCGTTGCATAAAATTATCCTTATATTAAATGAGGCGTAAAAGTACAAATAGATAGACGTAAATTAGAAGAAAATAATATATTTGATCAGGAATTTATCAAACAAAAATTAACAATTATACCATGTCCTTAAAAACAAATGATCCATCCAAAAAAACCTGGCTACCCGTGGCCGCTAATTCTGATTTTCCAATACAGAATATTCCATTTGGTGTTTTTCTAACACGAGATGATGTCATTACAATTGGCACGAGAATAGGGGATTATGCCATTGATCTTGGAGCACTTCATCAACTGGGCTATTTTAATGGAATTCCACTTACGGATGATATATTCCTTCAGGATACATTAAACGATTTTATTTCAGATGGCCATAAAACCTGGCGTTTAGTGCGAAATAGGATTAGTGAAATTTTTGACATTACTAACCCTATCTTAGAAAAAAATCAGGAACACCGCAACATAGTTTTATTCACCATGGATGAGATAGAAATGCAACTGCCTGTGCAAATTGGAGACTACACAGATTTTTATTCGAGTAAAGAGCATGCCACCAATATAGGTAGTATGTTCCGCGACCCGGAAAATGCTTTGTTACCAAATTGGTTACATATTCCAATTGGGTATCACGGCAGAAGTTCCACTATAATTGCCAGTGGAAATAATATTCGAAGACCAATGGGACAAACATTACCCAAAGGAGCCAGCAAACCGGAGTTTGGTCCTTCTAAAATGGTTGACTTTGAATTGGAAATGGCCTTTATAACAACAGATGCTAATAAATTAGGGGAATCTATCCCCATTGAGGAGGCAGAAAAGTATATTTTTGGACTTGTTTTACTAAACGATTGGAGCGCCAGGGATATCCAAAAATGGGAATATGTGCCACTTGGGCCATTTATGGCAAAGAATTTTGCCTCTTCTGTTTCTCCCTGGATTGTTACCCTGGAAGCTCTTGAACCATTTAGGGTTGAAAGTCCAAAACAGGACCCCAAACCCCTACCCTATCTTCAACAGCAAGGAAAAAATAGTTTTGATATTCATTTAGAAGCTTCAATAACCCCGGAGGGAGGAGATCCTTCAACGATTACGAAATCGAATTTTAAGTATATGTACTGGACAATGGCGCAACAATTAACGCATCATACCTCAAATGGTTGCAAGATACTTAGTGGCGATCTTATGGGAAGTGGTACAATTTCTGGTACAACCCCCGAATCTTATGGCTCAATGCTGGAATTGGCCTGGCAGGGTACAAAGCCTGTTAGCCTTCAGAATGGGGAAAAAAGGACCTCAATTCAAGATTTCGACACTGTAACTTTAAAAGGGTTTTGTGAAAAGGATGGTGTGCGTATAGGGTTTGGAACGGTAGAGACAAAATTGCTTCCTCCTCTCCAAAGTAATCTATAAAATCTATACATGAAATTAACATTTTATCGAATTTATACGATATAATATCGTTTTTCGTTATGAACTATATGTGTTTTGGCACAGCTATTGAAAACTGCTGTTAAAACCTTTAAACATATTATCATGAAAAAAACGATACTCTATACCACAATTTTGGTTCTTCTAATAGCATGTGGAGGTGTTAAAAAAACTCAGGAAGCCATAAATACGGGCAATTATTCCGCTGCCATAAATAAGGCAATAAGAAATTTGGCCGATAATAAAACTAAAAAAGGTAACCAACCCTATGTGTTGCTTCTTGAAGAAGCATTCAAAAAATATACGCAAAGGGAATTGGAAAATATTGCATTTTTAAAGAAAGAAGGTAACCCTGCCAATTACAACACTATATTTAATGGATATAGTCGCTTAAAAAATATTCAGAATCAAATTAGACCTCTATTGCCCCTACAAGTTTATGAGGAAGATAGGAATGCAAGATTTTCTTTTACCAATTACGATAATGATATACTTGTAGCAAAGGACAATTTATCTGACTATTTATACAATAGTGCTTCAGAGCTGTTGCAGAATGCGAAATACAAAGAGGACTATAGAAATGCCTATAGGGATTTTGAATATCTTAATGAATTAAGTCCCGGATTTGCAGATAGCAGAGAAAAAATGGACGAGGCCTATATCAAAGGGTTAGACTATGTTAAAGTAAACATGGTTAACGATACAGAGCAAATTGTACCTGCCCGACTGGAAGAAGAACTATTGAATTTTAACACTTACGGATTAAACGACCAATGGACCCAGTATCATACCAATCCTTTAATTGAAGTCAACTATGATTACGAAATGCAAGTAGCCTTCAGAGCCATTAATATCTCTCCTGAACAAATCCAGGAAAAGCAGATTATTAAGGAAAAGCAAATTAAAGACGGGGTTGAAGTACTCCTTGATGCAGATGGTAGAGTAGTAAAAGACAGTCTGGGTAATGAAATAAAGGTTGACAGATTCAGAACAGTAAGTTGTAATTTCTATCAGTTTACCCAACTTAAATCTGCACAAGTTACAGGTAATGTAAGCTATATAGATTTACAAAGGAAACAACAACTCAATTCATACCCTATTAGTAGCGAATTTGTTTTTGAACATGTTTATGCAAATTATAACGGGGATAAAAGGGCGCTTGACAATGATCTGGTCCCATTATTAAATAGGGTTG
>NZ_JBATGR010000240.1:0-2199 GCF_049665975.1 Eudoraea sp. | reverse complement strand
AGCATAGACTAAAAAGAAAATCACCTGTGCCAGGGTAATACCCGGATCATTCCTGTCAAAGGAATAGAAGAGAAGTACCAATAGATATAATACAAATTGAAAGAAGAGTTCTTGCCAACCTATATTTGAAGTTATCTTATTCATAATCATGCTAATACTACAAATCTAAACTAATAGATGCATTTCCAAAAATGGTCGGATGTGAACGGCAGAAACATACCTGTTAACGACAATTGTTCTACTTTAAGATTAAAGCGTACAGTTCACTGGAAATCTTATGTCGTTCACAGTAGAATTTTTCTTCAGCATTATTTGTAAACAGATCTTTGAATCAGGAAAATTACATCTTAACAGGTGATTTATATATACGGAGATATTAATTTTTAAAAGTCATTTTTATTATGGGAAGAAAAACAGAACAGAACATGCGTACTTATCACAGGTATTTGGGGTTCTTTTTAGCAGGTATTATGGCGGTTTACGCCATTAGTGGTATAGTATTGACATTCAGAAATACTGATTTTTATAAAAGGAAGTACCAATTGAAAAAAAGTTTGATGTAGGTTTGGAAGACGAAGATTTGGGCCGTGCGCTTGGACAAAGAGTCATTAAACTAGATAGGGTAGAAGGCAACCTGGTGTATTTCAAAGGGGGAACCTATAACAAAATGACCGGGCAAGCCAGCTATACTGAAATGAAGATGCTTTTTATTTTAGATAATATGGACAATTTGCATAAAATGCATTCCGGGCACCTATTGTATTGGCTGAATATCATATTCGGTATCGCACTATTGTTCTTCTCAGTTTCTGCGTTTTGGATGTTCAGACCCAAAACGCCGATATTCAAAAAGGGACTCTACTTTGCATTGGGAGGCATGTTACTTACGGTTATTTTACTTTTTGTGTAAGTCGTAATTAATATTTGGAAAGAGAACTGTCACTATTATGGAATGGTTGGCGGCCCAAAGTAATTAGGAATGTACGGACTGAGAGTGAAAAATTGAGCTCCGGATGTTAATTTATTAAATTTGTTTTTGAATCTTTAATGGGGAAATTCAATTACATGATTAATTTATTATAGTAGAGTCCGCCTTTTGCAATTTTTCTTCTGCCCTGGAGTCCCGTTTATATTTTCTTCTTAACAATCTGTTCTCTTTCATCATTATTCGGTATTCACTAAGAGAGTCCCTTTCCTTAAAATATTTCTTCTCAGATAAGTGAAGCTTGTATTGAGTTTTATCGATGTCCTTCTCATTACTTTTAGCTTCTATATATATCTTTTTGCCGGCTTCTATATACTCCGTTTTTTTTGGAATATTGGTTATATCCCTATTTTTAAAATTGGATAATGGTATTGCGGTCCACAGGCTGGTAGGAACATCTTCAAAACCCAAATGCCCGGCAACAAAAAAATCTAATGCTGTGGATTGCACCTCCATTAAGGGGAATTCAACCGTATTATTTGCAACATAAAGGATATTTTCAATAGACCCGAACCGAATATCTTCAAAACGTTTTTTCTTAAAAATGATATTCCCAATTTTAATAATGGGTTCAAAACCTTTAATTTCTAATTCCCTAAGATCAAACCCTATAGTTCCTCTTAATGAATTAGATACTATTCCCGTACTATCTATTAAATCGCCTTCAAGTTGTGTATTAATGCTTACTTTCCCATCTATTTTATCTGCTTCCCTAATGGAGGGGATATTAAAGTAATCAAACGAAATTAGTAATTTTTCCAAGTCGATATTATCCGTTGAAAATCCAAGAGAGAACTGGGTTTCAAATGGATCTGTGATATCTAAATAAGCATCCAGATTTACTTTGCCTTTATAAAAATCAAAAGCTGTATTCTCCAGATAAAGCAGATCTTCATTTTCAAAATAAAAACCGGTATTGAAATTATTTATGATGAGTTTGTTAAATATGAATTCATCTAAATTAATGGAAAGTTCTGGCTGGTATTTATTGTAAAAGTCTTTTACCACCGTTTTTAAAGCCAGGTGGCGATTTGAATTTTCCACTTTCTCCTCGGCATCTACATTATTAAAAAGATCCAAAAAGTCACTAAAACGTATCTTTTTTGAAGTAATATTGAGTTTTGAGCTCATTCTTTCGTAATTGGCACTAATTTCTGGTATAATTGAGGTAATATTCTTTAATTCTCCATAGAGTTTTATTTTATCTCCCGACG
>NZ_JBATGR010000239.1:0-3495 GCF_049665975.1 Eudoraea sp. | reverse complement strand
ACAGGTGATGTCTTGCCGTAGCCATTGCCAGCTATTAATTTAAAGGTTGTACTACCACTATGCCATTGGGGAAGTTCATCAGAGCCAAAATGATTAAATTGGGGATCAATATCCTCTAAATGCTTAGGTAAAGCGATCCATATTTGATATCCATGGGCGACTGATCTTCTTCCATTCCTTAAATCAGCAGGGGTGCGCTCTGTATGGGCAACTCCCTTACCCGCTATCATCCAGTTTACAGAACCGGGTGTAATACGTTGCTTTGTACCCAAGCTGTCTTCATGCATGATTTCTCCTTCTAACATAAAAGTTAATGTAGCCAGTCCGATATGCGGGTGTTGATCAACATCCAAATATTTTTCTGGTCCTAAATCAGCAGGGCCCATATGATCAATAAAAATAAACGGACCGATCATTCGTTTTTTACGAAATGGTATCAGCCTTCCTACCAGGAAGTCTCCAATATCCCTGCTCCTTTCTGCAATTATCAATCCTATATTAGACATCCAATCAATTTTTATGTTCTAAATGAATGAGTTATTTAGAAAAAGTTAAGGTAATAAAATTCAGCAAAAAATTCTTCAAGTGAGCTTTGAAAGAAATTTAGTTGTCATTAAATAATTGAGACTCCATTTTGTGATCACATAACAAGAAATGCTCTGTTTACCACAAATCTATGATAGCTCACAACAATAATTATATTTTCAGAAAGGTTGGCTGTATGTTTACAGTGTAAATAAGAAGAAGTTAATTTTTTCATTTTCATATAGTGTTCTCGTAAAAGAGTCCTGATCGTAAAGACGGGGCTCTTTTTAGTTTTTATAATATTCAATCTTATTGCGTACACGAAAATCTATAAACATATTGTCCAGGAAAGCGTATTATCTAATATAAATGATCTTAGAATCAGAACGCTATATTGGATAAAGTTAAATTTGAAATTATGAGATTATTTTCTTGATTGCTGAAAAGATGTGAGCTAATAAAGGCTAAAACTTAACTACCAAGCCTATTATTATGGAATCCAATTATCAGTTCCAAAATCGGGTTTTCTTTTTTCTAAAAAGGCGTTTCTGCCTTCTTTTGCTTCTTCGGTCATATAAGCCAGTCTGGTGGCTTCTCCGGCAAAGACCTGCTGACCAACCATTCCGTCGTCTGTGAGATTCATTGCAAATTTTAACATTTTAATTGACGTGGGTGATTTTTCTAATATTTCCTGTGCCCATTCATAGGCAGTAACTTCTAATTCTTCATGCGGAATTACGGCATTTACCATACCCATTTCAAATGCCGCCTGCGCAGTGTAACTTCTTCCTAAAAAGAATATTTCACGGGCTTTTTTCTGACCAACCATTTTAGCTAAATAAGCGGAGCCATATCCCCCGTCAAAACTTGTAACATCAGCATCCGTTTGTTTAAAAATTGCATGTTCTTTACTCGCAAGGGTAAGATCACAAACCACATGCAAACTATGCCCTCCTCCTACTGCCCATCCTGGCACAACTGCAATAACTACTTTTGGCATAAAACGGATTAAACGTTGCACTTCCAGGATATTCAATCTGTGCATCCCATCGTCACCAACGTAGCCTTTTTGTCCCCTGGATTTTTGATCACCCCCACTACAAAACGCGTAGACACCGTCTTTAGATGAAGGTCCTTCAGCAGAAAGTAATATTACGCCTATGGAGGTATCCTCCTGGGCGTCATAAAAAGCTTCATATAGCTCACTTGTGGTTTTGGGCCTGAACGCGTTTCGTACATCAGGCCTGTTAAAAGCAATACGTGCAACACCATTGCTTTTTTTATACGTTATATCTTCAAAAGTCTTAACGGTTTTCCAGCTTATTTTCATTTTAAAAGTATTTCTATGTACACAATAAAGATAAGACTTGTACAATTAATGTCCTTTCATTTTCTGTCTGTTCTTTATTGCTATATATTGTTCTTGGCTTCAATCCATTTGGATAAATATTTAGTACTCTGCAAAGTTTTATGTGCTAAAATGCCCCCAATAATATTGGTTGTTCTATGTTGATTCAGATTTTTATCTAATTCTATTATTTTCTTATTTAGGTTTTCTCCAAAAATTACTTTGTTAAAAAAATTATTTATCAAGTCTGTCCCTATATTTTGGGTTTCCTTCCATTTATACTTATTCTGGTAAAGTTCAATCGCGAGTTTAGAAAAGCTTATGGGTTCATCCTGAGTAAAAAGATTCAATTCATCGGCATTGCCTATTCCTTCGAGTCCGATAGATGTTGTAACAGAAGGTGTTCCGTTTATAAACCCATCCATCAGTTTTCCTTTTAATCCGGCGCCATATCGCAAAGGTACCAGGTTAAGCCTAGCCCCAGATAGTATAGAAGCCACATCCCTTATCCATCCCTTAATTCTAAAGCCTGTTTCAACACACTCCATTTTTCGAATTTTTTCCGGCATATAAGGGCCATAAATATGTAATTCTGAATCAGGTAACGCTTCCCTTATTAAAGGCCAAATGCTGGTGTTAAGCCATGAAATTGCATCTATATTCGGTGCATGTTTCCCGTTTCCTATGAAAACAAAGTGTTGTCTTTTAGCAAAGGGTGTCCAATTGCTAATAATACCTTCATTTAAGTGATCGTACATAAACGGCAGATATAAAAGTAAACTCTCATCTACCTTAACAATATCTTTTAGCAGTTTAATTTCAAATTCAGAAATAATCAAGGATAAATCTGATCGGAAAATACTCGCCAGTTCTCTTTTTGTAATATCCAGACTTAGCCATTCAGAGCTATTAAATTCTTTTTGAAAATAGCGGGTTTTTTCTCTCGAGGATCTGAGCGAATGAAGGTCTTCAGTATCCAAAATCCGAAGCGCATTGGGTACATTTTCGGCTATCCTCCAACCAAATTGTTCCTCCATGATATACCGGTCGAAAACAACAATAGCAGGATTTAACCTCTGAGTAAATTCATCAAAACTATGATGGTTTAGCTTTATAGGTTGCTGATCAATACCATAGGCGGTTAAATTTTCGGAATAATCAGTAAAGGCTGCGGTACTGGCAAAAGTAATTTCAAATTTTTTTTCTAAAAACCAATGAATTAATTGCATCATCCTTATTCCTGCCGCCGTTGCCCTGGGTTCGGGCCACGTTAGTCCAAGAATCAATACTTTATTTGAATCCATAGCTTTATATACTGATAACTAATAACTATCCCACTAATGCATTAATTAACATTACACATTGCTAATATGAGTGTTTTTAGCTATTCATAGCCTCAAAAATTACATCCTGGACGCAAATTTTTGAGATATATTTAAGCGAAGTTTACGTTCGTAATCTTCTTCCAACCACTCTTTATAATTTTTTGTATTGTTCATAATACAATAAGAATATTGCCTCACCCTATAGGATATTTCTTCTTTAAGCTTTTTGGCCAGAATTCTTGCATCAAAAACATCTTCACTATTTTCAACACATATTTGGGCATGCTGCTCTATACT
>NZ_JBATGR010000238.1:0-2402 GCF_049665975.1 Eudoraea sp. | reverse complement strand
TAGGAGATTTTGAACAACAAATGAAAAATTGCTACGCAGATCTGGATAAGATATTAAAGCATTACGGTTGCACTTTTGACGATGTTATTGTTGAAAATGTATTTACGACTAATATGTCTTTATTTCTGGAACACGCCGCTTATAGGAATACTATTTATACCAAACAATTTCCTACAGGTTCCTGGCTTGGGGTTAAGGAATTGGCATTACCTGAATTTATGATAGAGATTGAATTGGAAGTGCATAAAAAGGAATAGATCATTTAAATGAACTTAAATCAAATAACTGTTCCATCGCTGGATTTAACTAAATCCATTCCTTTCTATGAAAAATTGGGTTTAAAACTAATTGTTAAGGCCTTACCACATTACGCAAGATTTGAATGTCCTGAAGGGGATAGTACTTTTTCCATTCACCAAACCGAGAAACTGCCTTCAGGAGATGGAATATATGTGTATTTTGAATGCGAAGATCTGGATGAGTACGTAGGTAAACTATTTTCCAAAGGAATCGAATTTGATGAATTACCCAATGACAAACCATGGCTATGGAGGGAAGCAAGATTAAAAGATCCTGATGGTAATCTGGTAATACTTTATTACGGTGGAGTGAACAGGAGAAATCCTCCATGGAAAATTTAAAAATTAAGCCTGGCATGACACAGGTTCTGCCAAATAATTGAATGTTTCTGAATTTTCTCGTAATATTTTTCTATTTTTAAATACTCTCCCGAAGACAGCACATACCGCCCTGATTGTCTTAGTAACCTGATATTTTATATATAAGACAAATTTTTAGATCTCTTAAATATGCTGATATCCATCCAAACTGGTTTTCCGAAGATCCTTGTTCTAGCGCTTGCAATTCTAAGCTGCACTGCAATTTATGCTCAAAAAGAAAAAAATAAGTCAGCCCCGTTTGTAAGAGTTTATGACTTAAATGGCACAAAAATATCCAAGGGTAGAATTGTTAGTGTAACTGACTCCTCCCTAGTATTGGGTCCCAAAGATAAAACAGTTAATATTGAGGTGAGCAAAATCGGTTTAATAAAAACAAAACGATCTGTGGGAAATAACATACTTATAGGTGCTGCCATAGGCACAGGTACCGGTGCAATATTGGGTTTTGCAACAGGTGGCGAAAGTCAATTTTGGGGTAAAGGTGATGGTGCTGCCGCTGGAGGACTAACTATGGGGGCCATTGGTGCGGGAGTAGGCGCAATAATCGCAATTTTTAAAAAGTCAGATACCTACGATATTGAGGGCGATATCACAAAATGGAAAGCCTTCAGGGAAGTGATGGATCAATAAAACCCCCAACCCAAAAAGGCATTGGTTAGTGATTCGTTAAACCTGTGGTTATGTTTTTGAATGCATTTAAAATTAAGCCCGTATCAACAGCATAAGAAATATATTGAACCCCTGTTTTTTCCCACCTTTTTGCGTCTTCAACGGTTTCCACAAAAGTACCCACTACCTTACCACTTTTTTTTGCCAAAACAATCGCTTCTTCCATTCGTTTTACAACCTTTTCATGGTGCACTTGTCCGGGCACTCCGCAGGATTGAGACAGGTCATAAGGTCCTAAAAAGATAACATCAATTCCATCACACTTGAGAATAGAAGGTAAATTTTCCAGGCCTTCCACCCCTTCAATATGGATGATGGTTAATATGCTATCATTAGATCTGCCAAAATGTTCAGCTTTATCAATGGCAGTATATACTCCAGCCCGCACATATCTACACATACCACGTTCTCCCTTGGGATGAAACAGAGCAGATTTCACTACTTTGTCTGCATCCCGGGCTGTAGAAATCTGTGGCACCTGAATACATTTTGCTCCAATATCCAATACGCGGAGAATAGATGTCTCACTATTTTCTGCAACCCTAACAACCGCTGTGATGCCTCTGGCTTCAGCTGCTCGTAGCATTTGCTGAACAGTTTCTATACTATATGGCCCGTGTTCCATATCAATTATCACAAAATCAAAGCCTGCCAAAGCCGCCAATTCCACAACTGCAGGATCCAGCATTTTGCAGAATGGCCCGAATACAGTTTGGCCTTCTGCCAAAGCCTCTTTCAAAATATTAGTTTTCATGGTTGTTTTTGGTTTAACATTCTATTCTACGGGTTGTATAATAATGGAAAAAATTTACCTTGCATTTTGCCTCCTTTCGGAATAACTGGAACTCCTGTTAATAGTTCTTCATCTGTATTGCTAACCGTGCCATCTGCAAATACATTGATCACAAATGCCCGCCTGCTCATTTCGGATTTGTTTTCATAAGAGCCATGAACCATTAAAGGGTGATGAAAGGTTCCAAAGCCCTTTTTCATTTCTATGGCAACCGGTTTAAACTCCTTTTTTTGCTCCTCAGTGAGATATTTCATTAATCC
>NZ_JBATGR010000237.1:0-2653 GCF_049665975.1 Eudoraea sp. | reverse complement strand
GTGGGCAGTTCAATGAAAAATTCCATTCGCGAACAAAGGGAAAAAACAGGACTTTTTACTTCTTAGAGGCTCTTACGACCACAAATGAGCCCTCTCCAAAACCTGGTTTTGGAATTTGTATTTCCTCAATCTCGTCTAAATCACCAAAAAGGGTCTGGTTGAATTCCAGGTTTTTGAATTCTGCTTCCTTTAGCAATGTCTGTATTCGGTCTACGCTATAAAAATTGGCCTTTGCGAAGAACGTACTTCGATGGCGTTTTTCTATATATTGTTTCGCTATACTTCTATCCTTATCCAAAAATCCGATCAACACAGAACCTTCGTGTTTTAAGACCCTGTGTGCTTCGGCCAAAGCATTCTTTAAACTAGCCAAATGGCAAACGGTTACAAAAAGTACAAAATCGAATTGCAGGTCGCCATACGGAAGGCGTTCAGCTAAGCCTTCGATAATCTCTATTCCCCTGTTGATGGCCTTTTCAGCCATTCCGCTGGAGGGCTCTACGCCTTCTTTAATTCCTAAAGGAAGCGCAAATCTTCCGGTTCCCAAACCCACTTCAATACCTCTGATATTTTCCGGTAGTTTTAATAATTGTTCCCTAATCGCGGCAAGTTCGGATTGATAGACTTCAGGATAGTCTTCGTACCATTTTTCATATTCTTCTACGTGTCTGTCAAATATTTCTGTGCGTGTCATCGTGCTTCTGTTTATGATTCCTTAAATATCATTAGAATTAAGTCCAGCTGCAATGATCTATGTCAATAGGGGCAGGTTTTTAGAAGTAAAAAACAGGACGCTGATTAGGATACCAGCCAGGGATGTTACTAAAAAGACAAGGCATCGCCTCAAAATTAAATTCCTCTAGAGGCCATCACAATGCCTTGTCTCAGTATGAGGATTATCGAATTGTGTAATACGGAGTGTTTCTGTTGGTAACCATCAATACCTAAAAACAGCGTTCATCGGACTTTCCTTTACGGGCATTTGTTCAGAAGGCAAAAAATACACTTCACCCCCTTGTTCAAAAGTTTCCAGGGCCGCCAAATTCATCAACGAAACATTATTGATTTCGCGATTTTTATCTATTAAAACTTCATTTTCCTTCTTATCATAAATACCAAATAAATCGGCGCCTTCTTCTATAAAGAGTGTATCAATCTTACCATTGAGCGCGGCGTTCACAATGACATCTATCTCATAAGAAGCCTTTTGTGTATGGAATAATTCGTTGAACTTGTTAATCTTATTTAACTGAGGTCGTCGAAAATATTCCTCAATTAGCACCCAGGATTTTTGATGTTTTTTATCATCCTTTTTATATTCGGGGTCCCCTGACAGGTGCTTATCATACAGATTGTGATGCGTATTCGCTTCGGCATACAGCTTGTAGAGCCTATCGATACATGAAAGTACCAAGGGAGCCTTTGAATCTGACGCGATTTTCTTTACACCTTCGTCCAGCATCCTGAAATACCGCAACAATTCATCCTTTTCATCATCCTTTCCCGCGCCTTGACCGTGAAACGATGCCCCGTACGTAGCCTGCCCGCTTCTGAACTGCAAGTTCTTTTGTTCATAATCGGACCCAACGGCATCCTCCAACTGTCCCGGCGCAAAATCCTCCAGATGCAGATCCTTAAAAGAGTACCGTGACGCTTCATACAGTTTTACATAATCCTGGCTAAGATCCAATAGATAGTAAAGCCCATCGTTATAATATAATGGTAGCAGGGGCAAAAGATAAAAATGGCCCGCTACGTAAGTCTTTACCTCGAATGGTATGGGAACCAAATAATATCTCATTCCCTTCTCTGAATCCAAAAAAATAGCCAATCCATCGGAGGGGTTCCGCCACAGTTGCACCTTCTCTAGAAGCTGCTCTACAGGTCGGAGATATTCCTCTATTTCATTCATATGCATTTGATGTTCCATCAACGTTTTCTGTACTTCGTTGATACATTGTCTAAGCAAAGCTTGCGCCAAATGCATGTTCTGTTCCTTGCCTTTTTTATCCATGGGCAGGAATATCGAAACACAATTAAGATTGCGTATTTCGGCCAGGTTTTCAAAGTCTTTTTTAGGAAGTGGATGTTTTTCGGAAGTATTCATGACTCAACTATTTTGAGGCAAAATACCTAAATCAAAGAGAACTCAAAATGATTTGAATCAGTAGGTTGAAATTATTAAGATAGCCATAGTGACTGATTAACGACCTATTATACCAATACTATTCTTTAAGATGTTAGGGTCTAAGAAATTTCCTGCTTTTTTAGGTATTTTTCAATAGTAATTAAAAGGTCTTCAAGTTCAAACGGTTTGGTTAGGTAATCATCCGCACCGGCATCGATACCTGCCTTAACATCTATCTTTTCTGATTTCGCGCTAAAAAAAATAAACGGTATTCTTTTCAGATCAGGATCTTGCGCCACATGTCTAAGTACCGCAAAACCATCCATCTCCGGCATAAGAATATCACAGAGTATCAGGTCCGGGTTTTCACAGCCAATCTTTTCGAGACCCGTCCTACCGTTCGAAGCGGTAGTTACAAGGTAGCCTTCGAGCTGTAAAAGTTCTGCGGTATTCCCGCGAATGCCCACATCATCTTCAATAATAAGAATGCGTGTCATAAGCAATATGAATTGGGATATAGAAGAT
>NZ_JBATGR010000236.1:0-3393 GCF_049665975.1 Eudoraea sp. | reverse complement strand
AATGCTTAACAGATCACTATTATGAAAAAAAAGGAGAGCTATTCATTACCACTTATGCATGATTCTCAAATACCATTGGCCTTTCCGGTAAATAAAAATGCCGCTAATGTCGATGGCGCTATTATGGCGGGAGATATTGGGGCAACAAAAACAAATCTGGCACTTTTTGAAATTCATAAAGGACAACTTACCCTAGTGAAGGAGAAATCATATCGCACCAGGGATTTCAGCGCTTTTACAGAGATGGTGCTTTCTTTTCATAGGGATAAGATGCCTGTCATAGATGCAATCTGCCTGGGCGTTGCCGGCCCGGTTACCAGGGGTAAAGTTAAAGGCACAAATTTTCCGTGGGAAATAGATAGCGAAGAAATTAGCAGAGGTCTCAGGGTTCATTCAGTAACGCTCATCAATGATATGGAGGCCAATGCCTATGGAATGGCGGCACTTGGGAAGACGGACTTTGAAGTTTTAAAAGAAGGATCAAATATCCCCGGGAATGCGGTCATCATTGCACCGGGTACGGGCCTGGGAGAGGCTGGAATGTATTGGGATGGAGCACAGTATCATCCCTATGCTACCGAAGGCGGGCATTGCGATTTTAGCCCTCGTAACGAGTTGGATTGGGAACTATGGAAGTCCCTGCATCAAAAGTATGGGCATGTGAGTTGGGAACGAATCGTATCCGGCCCTGGAATATATAGTATCTATCAATTTTTAAGGGGTTTCAGGGGCATGCCTGAACCCAAATGGCTTACCGAAAAAATCAAAAAAGGAGACGCGGCAGCGGTGATTACCACTGTTGCGCATGAAAAGAGGGACCCGATTTGTATAGAAACCCTGGACTTATTTGTGGGCTATCTGGCTATAGAATCTGCCCAGTTTGCCTTAAAGACCAAGGCTACAGGGGGTGTTTATATAGGAGGCGGGATTGTTCCAAAAATACTTAGGTTGATAAACCGGGAACTATTTACGGAGAACTTTGTTGATGCTGGCCGTATGAATCCCTTGCTTCAACTAATGCCGGTACAGGTAGTTTTAAATGATAAAACACCACTCCTGGGAGCCGCTTACTATGGGGCTATGGCACTTATGAACTAGCGGTTTGGGATAATACATATTGACTTTGGATTTGCGTGCATCTGCATACGAGACGGGGCATACCGCACTACTTGCGCAGAAGTTTTAATATTCAACAAATTTGGCGATCAATTAAGGTGATTACCCGATTATTCAGCAGGCACCAAACTTATAGCAGCGCCACCACCAGCAGCCAGTTGGAGTGTTAGTTTAGAAGTATTATCTACCTCTTGCTCTTCAATGGAAATGTCCAGCGGATTATCGTTCCAGTGTGCATTTTCACCATCGGTGTATAAAATGGCTTTGTACTTTTTAGATGGTGGTAAAAAGTCCAGATTAATATTTACCTCACGTGCATTTTCATCGGTAATGGATCCGATAAACCATTTTTCAGTTCCCCGTTCCTGCCTGGCTATGGTTACAAAGTCGCCTACTTCCCCGTCCAGTACTTTACTTTGTTCCCAGTCCACACCTACATCTTTTATGAACTGAAAGGCAGCTTGTCCTTCATAATTTTCAGGGAGATCCGCAGCCATCTGTACAGGGCCGTAGATCACCACATATAAAGCGAGTTGTTGTGCCAGGGTGGTATTAATTTGATTTTCAGGTTTATCCGGCGCCAGTTTTATCTTAAAAATACCGGGGGTAAAGTCAATAGGTCCGGAAAGCATGCGTGTAAAGGCCACAATCGGCAGATGTTCCGGCGGATTCCCGCCATCTGTAGCCCATGCATTAAATTCCTGTCCGCGTAAACCTTCGCGCGCAATGGCATTCGGGTAGGTTCTTCTTATACCCGTAGCCTTAATAGGCTCATGTGCATTGATAGCCACTTTGTGTTCTGCCCCTTTTACCAAGGCCCTTCTGTAATGGTTCACCATCCATTGCCCGTGGTGGTATTCCCCTTTTGGAATCAGTTTACCTACATAACCTGTCTTTACGGCATGGATGCCCAATGATTCCATTAATTCATAAGCTGCATCCATTTGCTGATCATACGTCCTTGGTGCGGCGGAAGTTTCATTGTGCATGATCAGATCTACTCCCTTTTCTTTCCCGTACCGCACTACTTCTTTTAGATCATAGTCCGGATATTGTGTAACAAAATCAAATACCCCTTCTCTGTCTTCAAAGCCTATCCAATGCTCCCATCCTGTATTCCAACCTTCTACCAACAGTCCTTTAAGCCCGTTAGCGGCAGCAAAATCTATATACATTTTTGCATTTTCGGTAGTAGCTCCATGATTTCCTGTAGGTTTCGCATTTGCAAGATTTTCCCAGCTATTCATATCCTGAGTGCCTGCATAGTCCCATGTACTCCTCCCAAGGTGCATCTCCCACCATATACCAACATACTTCATTGGTTTTATCCAGGAAACATCACCCAATTTATTAGGCTCATTCAGATTTACAATCAATTTGGATTCAATGAGATCACCGGCTCTGTCGGCAATTTGTATAGTACGCCAGGGGGTACTAAAAGGGGTTTCCCTTTTTACTTTATATCCGGTAATGTCTGATCCTACCAGCTCACTTTGCATCGAAAGGTTCAGCGTGTCTACTTTTAAGGTCATCCCGGCATAATCTGTAAGATTGGCTTCGTGAAAACTCAGGTACAAGCCATCTTCTGTTTTCATAGTAACAGGTGTGTTCACGGCATTTTCCGGAATATAGGTAGCCGCCAGATTGGGGTGGTTCCGTTTACTGATAGCATCAATCTTATTGAATGGCGTGGTACTGTACAGTTGCTCATAAATATCCCAATCTCCCGGTATCCACCAAACCATTGGGTTATTGGTAAGCTTAAACTGCGTATTTTCATCCGTTATGATTACCTCCGAAAGCTCCTCTTGCTCAGGGAAATGGTAGCGGAAACCAAGTCCATCGTCATAGACCTTGAAAATAACATCAAACTTTCTTTTTGGTGATTCTTTTTCTTCCAGATGAATTGTCAGCTGGTTATAATTGTTTACCACTTCACGCTGCTCGCCCCAGGGCATTTCCCAGGTTTCATTTTGAGAAGCGCTTTCTGAACTTACTATCCCAAGTCCTTTGGCCAGGGCAGGCTGGTCTTTAAATTCAAAACTTAAATAGGAGGTATCGATTACGACCTCACCATGGTGAAGAACCTGATAATAGACGCCACCTTCATTGTCTAATGAGAGTAGAACTTCATTCCTGTCTGAGGGAGATTTTACTGATAGGGTTGAGGGAGATTGCTGGCATCCATATAAGATTGCGAGTCCAAGCAATAAGTTTAAGTAGTTGATTTTTCTGGTCATACCGCAAGATAATATTTTATAGTTTCCAATCAAAGAG
>NZ_JBATGR010000235.1:0-2558 GCF_049665975.1 Eudoraea sp. | reverse complement strand
CCCTGAACATTGTCCTCTCTATAGATCAAACCATTAAAACGTCTGGCATTCAGCAACATATCAAAAGATATTGGCTGCGCTGAGTTTTGTTGGTTAAAAACCTTGGCTCTGTGTAATACCTCTCTGGCACTAGGATACCAAACCCAAAAAAGTTCAACTTTATTCTCATTGGGATCCATAGATTCATCATCTACAAAGTTTACGTCGGGTGCTACCGGAGCAATCCCCAGGAGTCGATACTTTAATTCGCCCCCGCGCTTATCAAAATACCATATCCCTTTGATACGATATTCTTCAATATCCGCAGCAGTAAGTTCCCTTTGGTTAACATATTCAGGGGAAAGTTGCTCACCGGCATTGATTTGTTCGTATCCAAGATCTGTGGTATCTACTTTTTTCAAAGTAGCTTCCAGGTCACTGAAATTTCTTTTTTCAGTGAAATAGGAATCCACATACACGTCAGTAAGCTTACCGTTTTTAATGTTTTTCATAAAAACATCATATAACGACCTTCTGTCTGCACCAATATCTATGGTATCAAGCGGATAGTACAAGGGGAAATTCACTCTTTCATCAAGATCAATTACCTCCCATACGGTCTTAGACCAAAGGATATCCCTGTCATCCACGTAGCCGTATGGCAGCGGAGAATCATTATCCGCCGCTATTTGCGCTTCTGTCTTTTTCCCAATCTCATCTGGCAACTTGGCATTTAAAATATTAGCCTGTGCCATCATTGAAATTGGTAGTAGCGCTACAGCTCCAGCAATTAAAACATTCTTCCAATTCATAAAATTATAATTTATACTATTCTTAATTCGTAATCTCTATAATAACCGGAGAGACTTTCTTCAGTTTATAGCTTTTGTTGTTGGTGATATACGCTTGAATATCGAATACCTGAACAGCATCACCTCTTCTAGCTCTTTTTAAAGCCGATTTGGCTCTTGAATCTAGTTTGTTGCCATTTACACTTACTGTAGGTTGACCAGGTACTTTAAATTTAAATCCGCCAATTGCAAGATTCAAGTCAAAATCGAAGTCTTCAAGTAAAGCACCAATTGTTGCGATTTCAAGATTTCTTCTTGGCATCTTAGTACTTCCGGTTTCTCCTCTAATAGATCCAGAAGGTCTTGGAATATCTTTGATTCTGAACTCAGATTTTGAGGAAACACGTTGTCCGTCAGGCAAGGTACCTGAAGCTACAATTGTAACTGTTCTTCCCGTTCCCGGATTCATGATATACTTACTGCCTTCTCTTTTCTTAAGACCTGACGCAGATGCACTAACCTTGTTATTTGGAATTCCAGGAATAGAAATCGACATTGGGTTTGAAACCCCGCGATAAACCACATTCATCTTATCTGCTGCAATTAATGCGGCATTTGGTTTAGTAATCGTGGCAAATGTTTGAGCAACAGGAACTTCTGTTCTCTCACCATCCTGAATAAATACCAGGGTACCGGCAATCTTGTGGTCTCCGGGTGCACCGGCGCTAACCAAAAGTTTAACCTGACCATTATCAATCTCGTAGTCCTTACCTTCAGTTAATTTTCTTCCATCTAAAGTAAGATTTACTTCATTTGGCCTTGTTTTAGCATCTTTACGACCTAATACAACCGCTCCTGAGAATCTCTCACCAGCATAAAAAGCTGATTTTTCCTGCTCTAGTAGCGTGGTATAATTAGTCATAGAGACTTCACTGGTCAACTGACCTTCTAACATAGACTTTAAAGCATCCTGCTCTGTAGCCTTAACATCAGCTTGTATCTGTGTTATCTTCGTTAGAGAAGCAACAACGGGAAAACCTTCGAAATGATAGTTTATCCAATCCTGTTTTGTTCCATCTCTTTTCTCAACCTTACCTTTAGCATCACCAGTTTCAAATCTGGTCTGAACTGAAGCCTTAACTTCACTCATGCTTTCTGGTAAAATAGTTGAAATTTGAGTACGATAATCAGTAATCCTTTTTAAGAATTCTTTCCCTTCAGGTGCAAGATTATCGCCTTGAAAAAATTTCTGATCTAAATAATCAGACTTGTCCATAACCTGATAATCCTTGGGATCTTTAATCTCGGTTAACATTTTATCTTTAAGGGCCTCCAGATAGTCATAATAATCCTGAGACAATTCCTTAATCTTTTTGGCATCTTTTAGTAACGGACCAAATTTTTCCGAATTTTCAGATGCTTTAGTTTCTAAACCAGTTAAGAACGCTAGATTGTTCTCTGTGGTTTTTGCGTTGGAAGCTTCCAGTTTTTCGTTCATAAGACCGAATGCAGCCAGAACTTCCTTGCTCATATTTAGCGCCAGCATTGCGATAAAGATCAAATACATTAAGTTGATCATCTTCTGACGTGGTGACAATTTTCCTCCTGCCATGTTTTCTAATTAGTTTTAATTAAATTTTTGATTTGGGTTTACTAATACACTAATTAGTTTTTGCTCATAGCAGATAACATGCCTCCGTATACTCCATTTAAGGAAGATAGGTTAGAAGCAAGAGATTCCATTTGGTCTTTAAGAGCACTTGCATTTTGAACAACTTCTTCATTAAC
>NZ_JBATGR010000234.1:0-5694 GCF_049665975.1 Eudoraea sp. | reverse complement strand
TCCTTGGTTCGAGCCCAAGAGGAGGAGCACCGAAGTAGAGCGGAGCTCACTTCATCGCAATACCAAAGCCATTCACGAAAGTGCGTGGCTTTTTTCGTATGAAAACTTAGGCGAGAAGTTTATCCGCCGTAGTTCGCCTTGGCGAACAAAGGAGGAAGCCCAAGAGGAGGAGCCAAATAGTAGAGCAAAGTTCACTACTTGGCTCTGTAGTGAACTTAGTTCTGCTGCAGTGCCAGATAGTCAAAAAGCCCATGGAATTTCCATGGGCTTTTATTTTTATATTTGCGTGCACCTCTGTTTCAGTATATAAGACTACTTTCCAGAATGATTCTTCCTTACTGTATATATGTCCTTCAAAGCCAAAGGGACCTTCTACTTTATCGTGGATTTACAACCAATCTGGAACAAAGAATACGAAATCATAATGCAGGAAAAACGAGAAGCACTTCAAAAAGTCAGTTATCTAAGATAGCCTGAGTCATCCAAAAAATTGGGTCGTTTTTTTGTTTCTAACATCTACAACCACGTTTACAACGATCTCTATTTTTGACGTAAAATGAATGTCGTAAAGTTTATGTATCCGTGCTTTATAAACCTTGGATATAGAGATAAAAGTTTGTAAGAAATGTTGGATTTTTTTTGTGATATCCACTGCCAGATATAATATATCATCCATTTTATGGTTATGACAAGAGGAAATATCACAATTTACCCCAAATTTTAAAATAAATAATGTTATGAAAAGAATTAAGATCGCAATTTTAGCCATAGGAGTACTTGGATTTACTGCTTGTGGGAATGATGATAACGATGAGATAATTGATAGCTGTGAAACATGTTCCCTTATGATTATGGATCAAGAAGTTGTAAGTGAATATTGTGACAACGGAGATGGGACTGTAACCATAACAACTGCCGGAGTAGAGCAAACAGAAGACTTAGAGGGGGTCACTTTTGATCAATTTATAGCTGCCTTTGAATTATTGGGGGCTAGTTGTAACTAATGAAAAAGAGCGCGATGAAGTAGTGCAAGCTCACTTCATCACTGTAAAATGAACGCTTAAAGGATAGTAAAGTGAACGATAGTTCTACTTTGCTGAAGTTCTGCTTTATAGTAAAACAGAGATAAAAGTCCGGTATTTTACCGGACCTTTTTGTTTTACAAAGTTTCTTTTTGGCAATAATTTAGCCACATTTGGATGAACCGCAATCCTTACAGGTTAGACATCCTTCCTGATAAATTAAATTAACGGATTTGCAACTATCGCATTTTTGACCCTTTGCCTCGGTACCGTCGGTAACAAATCCTTTTAAGGCACGGGCGACCCCATTTTTCCAGGTATTTAGTGATTCGCCTTCCAGGTGAAGACTGTTGATGAGGTCAACAACTTTTACAATGGGCATACCATGTCGTAATGTGCTGGATATAAGTTTAGCGTAGTTCCAATATTCCGGATTGAACTTATGTGAAAGGCCTTCAATAGTTGTTTTATAACCCCTTTTGTTTTTGTATTGAAAATCATAACGGGAGGTACCATCTTCATCCCTATTCTTAATAATCAAACCATCATTTACCCAGCGGGGGATTAAAATTCCGTCTTCATCGTCTGCCAGTCCTGTAAAAATTTCATAGGGTTGCTCATCAATTAAACCAATAAAAGCAATCCATTTTTCCTTGTTGTTTTGAAAACGTACTACATCTGCCTCCAGAACCTGAGGGCGTTTGATAGGAAAGACAGTAAGCGTTTCTTCAGTCTCACTTTCATTAGATATCAGTACCCCTGATCTTGATCCGTCACGATACACAGTAACTCCTTTACAGCCGGCTTTCCATGCTTCCATATACAACTTGCCTACCATCTTTTCTGAGACTTCATTGGGAAGATTTATAGTAACACTTATAGAATGGTCCACCCACTTCTGAACGGCGCCTTGTAAACGAACTTTACTCAGCCAATCTATATCATTTGAAGTAGCTTTATAATAAGGGGATATGGCCACAATTTTATCGAGCTCTTCCTGAGTGTATTTTTTTTCAGTATCCAATCCATTTACGCTCATCCATTGTTTAAACCTATGGTGAAACACCACGTATTCTTCCCATGAATCACCCACTTCATCAATAAAAGCTACCTTACTATCCTTATCGTTGGGATTAACTTTTCTCCTGCGTTTGTATACCGGGAGAAATACGGGTTCAATACCAGAAGTAGTTTGGGTCATTAAACTTGTTGTGCCGGTGGGGGCAATAGTCAATAAGGCAATATTTCTTCGTCCGTATTCCAGCATTTCGTAATATAATTTTTCATCAGCTTCTTTTATTCGAAGAATAAAGGGGTTTTCTTTTTCTCTATTAGCGTCGTAAATTTCAAAGGCTCCACGATCTTTGGCAGTATGAACGGATGCTCTATAGGCCTCCAACGCAAGTGTTTTATGTACTTCAATTGAAAATTCATTCGCTTCGGTACTTCCATATCGCAACCCCAATGCGGCTAGCATATCTCCTTCAGCGGTGATACCAATTCCTGTTCGCCTGCCCTCTATTGCTTTCTCTTTAATTTTTTCCCATAATTGTACCTCCGCAGCTTTAGTTTGCTCTAATTCCGGATCCGATTTTATTTTTCCTAAAATGATATTTATTTTTTCAAGTTCCAGGTCAATGATATCGTCCATGATGCGTTGGGCGGCGGGGATATGTTTTTTGAATAAAGTGAAGTTAAAGTTCGCAGTACTCCTGAATGGGTCTTCCACGTAAGAGAATAGGTTGATGGCCAATAATCTACAGGAGTCATATGGGCATAACGGGATTTCCCCGCAAGGGTTGGTAGAGACTGTTTTATAACCAAGGTCGGCATAACAATCAGGTACCGACTCTTTAATAATTGTGTCCCAGAATAAGATTCCAGGTTCTGCAGATTGCCAGGCATTATGAACAATTTTATTCCATAAGGTATTGGCATCTATGGCTTTTGAAACCTTTGGCGTATCACTGTGAACCGGGAACTTTTGGATATATGGATTGTTGCTTTCAACAGCTTTCATAAAATTATCATCAATCCGAACAGATACATTGGCTGCGGTGACTTTTCCCTGTTCCATTTTAGCGTCGATAAAATCTTCAGCATCCGGATGGTTAATTGAAACCGATAACATTAAAGCTCCCCGACGGCCATCCTGTGCTACCTCGCGCGTAGAATTAGAATAGCGCTCCATAAATGGCACGAGGCCCGTTGAGGTTAAAGCGGAATTTTTAACCGCTGTTCCTTTTGGCCTGATGTGGGATAGGTCATGGCCAACACCGCCACGTCGTTTCATTAATTGTACCTGTTCCTGGTCAATTTTCATAATGCCTCCATAGGAATCAGAATTACCTTCATTACCAATCACAAAACAGTTGGATAATGATGCAATTTGAAATGGATTTCCGATACCTGCCATAGGACTTCCTTGTGGAACAATATATTTGAAGTTTTTAATCAGATCAAAAATCTCTGCTTCGGTAAGTGGATTGGGATATTTTTGTTCTACACGAGCTATTTCTTTTGCTATCCTTCTATGCATATCATTCGGATTAATCTCATAGAGATTTCCCTCCGAATCTTTGAGGGCATACTTGCTTATCCAGACTCTTGCGGCAAGATCGTCTCCTTCAAAATAGGTTAAACTAGCTTGATACGCTTCTTCTTGGGAATAAGTTTTTCTTTTGGGAGGCATAATTTTTAAGGACATGTAGAATTTTTCTATAGGAGTTTATTGATAAAGAAGTAAAATTGGGACTAACTGAAAAGCTATTCTATGATAAAAATCATAAAGCTTAAAGAGTGAAAACAAATCAGAAAGAGATCTGCCCTCTGTTTAAATTAAATATTAATCAGCTGGAGGCCAAAAACCAGTTGTTGTTACATCATGATCCGGCGCATTCTGATACCGAAAGATCCCATATGTTTGATAAATTTATGTAAAAGGTTAATTTGGTACCTTGCCAATCATAGAAGTAGGGAGCAGGGAAAGTCTGGTAAGTTAAACAATTATTAGACTTTTATTTGTACAATTAAACGAGGGTTTATTTTATAATTCTCTCAATACCATTTATTTTAAAGCCCCATGCATATTTGCTGCCAGTTGCACTGAGGGCATCTTCAGGGATATTTATTATAAGTCCTTCCTCTTCTGAATACGTGTAATTAAGAGCGGTATCATATCCTATTAGTATTATTTTGCTGCCGTCCTCAGGTTTTACGTATTTTAGAACAAGATCCTTTTTTGGCGCTTTTAAAGAAATGGCATAAATAATCTGTTCTTCTCTTTTTTTTGTAAAGCGTATGCTATCACCTTGTTTAAAATGTTCTTTTAGTTTTTCTGTTCCATATACCACTTCACCATTGGTATGAAGCCAGTTTCCTATCTCCTGTAGTCTTTCCATACTAGGTTCAGGAATTTCACCTTCGGAAGTGGGTCCGACATTTAATAGATAGTTGCCCCCCTTTGATGCTACATCTATCAAATTATGTATCAATACCTCTGCAGATTTCCAGTTATGGTCGTTCAATTTATAGCCCCATGTATCGTTCATAGTCATACAGGACTCCCAATCAACATTGGCAGTCCCCTGTAAAATCTCTTGCTCCGGAGTGCCAAAATCACCGGCATACTCATCATCTTCCTTATTCATGCCCTGCATTCCCCGTCTTCCTTTATCAACCCGATTATTGATGATTACACTTGGTTTCAACGCTCTGAGATATTGGTACATTTCCTGCCCCATTTCATGTGTATATTCGGGTATCCATTCCCCATCGAACCATATAATTTCAGGGTTGTAGTTTTCCATAAGTTCTGTTACTTGTGGCTTTAAATAGTTAGTGTAATACTCCGGAAATTGGGGATTCATCTTAAGTGAATCCTGTGTGTTGTATTCCGGATAGTTAAGCCCCTGAGCTTGTGGGTGGTGCCAGTCCATTATGGAATGGTAAACTCCAAACCTGATGCCCTCCTCTTCGCAGGCGTCAGAAAGTGCCTTTAAAATATCCTGGCCATATGGAGAGAAATCTACAATGTCATAATCAGATACTTTTGAATCCCATAGGCCAAAACCATCATGGTGTTTGGAAGTGATCACCACATATTTCATGCCTGCTTCTTTCATTGTCCGAGCCCATTTTTTTGCATCGAATTTCTGTGGATTGAACTGCTTTGCATACTCTTCATACTCAGATATGGGAATTTGGGCACTGTTCATTATCCATTCTCCGATATTATCCACTTCTTTACCATTATGAACTCCGGCGGGCACGGAATAAGGGCCCCAATGGATAAACATTCCAAAACGGGCATCGCGCCACCATTGCATCCGTTCGTCAAAGGATTGTTCTGATTCTTCAAGATAATTGGTGGCAGTAAGCTCTTCAACGGATTCACTTTCTTTGGGTTGCTCCTTGCACGACGACATCGCCAAAATGCTAAAAAGGAGTATGGAATAAAGTATATTTTTTGTATTGCAGTTATATTTTAAAACAAGTATTATCATCCAAAATATTTTAAATTTAACCATTCAAAATTATATTAAATTTATATGATTATCAACTTCCGTAAATACTTATGGGCTTAATGTTTTTTTCTTAAAAAGACTTCTTGTTGCCTTTAATTCTGTAACCCAGAGCGAGTTTCCCGCTAATTTGGGTAAAAGACCCATTA
>NZ_JBATGR010000233.1:0-3145 GCF_049665975.1 Eudoraea sp. | reverse complement strand
TTGTCTGTACGAAACTAAATCTTTCTTATTGCTTTTGAAAGATATAATGAGGGAAGTCCTTACCTCTGTGAGTGTTCAATACCTATAGGAAAGTAAATACCACTCCATTGATTTAATTCTTCAAAAGGGAAAAGTGCCGAACTCGTCAATTTGATAACAGAGAACAGCACTTAAAAAGATTTTTAATCCGGTTTTAAAGGGTACGTAAGTACTCTGCAACAGCCCGCGCATCTTCTTCACTAAGGTTTTGATTGAGCATGATGGCATTGTTGTATTCCTTTAATAAGGCTTGAGCAATAGGGTCTTCTTTAAGCATAACATCCGGGTTCAGGATCATATTCATAACCCATTCCGGACTTCTGCGTTCATAAATGCCTGCCAATGCAGGTCCTATCATACGTTGGTTGGCCATATGGCAAGCCGTACAAATCGTGTTATATTTTGCTTCACCTGCAGCAGCTAATTCGGTATCTATTTCTGATGCAAATTCTAAGGCGGTTATAGGCCCAACTCCTTTGTTATTCAAATCAACCGGGACAGTTTCAGATTTAGTTTCTACTTTTATCTCCTTTTTGGCACGGTTCATTTCAAAACCCCCTTCTTTTTTCTCTTCTTTTTTCTCGCCGCAGCTCGCTAGCAGAGCGCAAATTCCAATTATGGCAAATATTTTTCGCATGTTGTTTAGATTAGAGGCACTAATATATGAAATAGCACGCATCAAAAGAATTCCTTTATAAATTTTAAACCAATTTTTTCAGAATAAGATATGTTTTGTGGACCAAAGAAGCCTACATGTCCCCCATGCCTGGGCATATCAAGAAAAAGAAGTGGGTTATTTTTTGCTTCTTCTATTGGGTAGCAATCCCTGCCTAAGAATGAATCGTCACGGGCATTGATAATCAAAGTTGGAACTTTTATCCGGGGTAAAAACTGAAGACTGCTGCATTGTCTATAATAATCTAAAGCATCTTTAAACCCATGAGCCTTACTCGTATAAATATCATCAAAATCTTTAAGGTTGCGGATGTTGTTTATTTCTTCTATGGATATTAATTCTGGGAATTTCTGTCGTTTTAAATACAATTTCTCCACGAGATGTTTTTTAAATCTTTTGGCATAAAGTGTATTTTTCAATTTTAACAATTGAATGAGAGAATCGTGCAAACTACATGGAACGGATACGGTTACAGCCCCTTTTATTTGACTTGCAACAGGGCCTTCGCCAAGATATTTTAGCGTCAGATTTCCTCCTAGACTGAATCCTTTAATGTAAATACGGTTATATTTCCGGGTAGAAATGATATGTTGTATTACCTCTTTGAGATCTTCTGTAGCTCCGGAATGATAGGACCTGAATAGACGGTTGGTTTCTCCGCTGCATCCTCTGAAATTAACTGCGCAACTATCTAGTCCATTGAAATTAAAATGCTTGGCGCTTCCTGTTATATATGGGCGCTGCCCATGTCCTTCAAGGCCATGTAAAAGAATAACTACAATATTAGTGGGCGTAGCAGAAAAGCTCCAGTCAAGGTCTATAAAGTCTCCATCCTCAAGTTCGAGACGCTCCCTTTGCTGGTTAAGGTCGGTAACCTTTCTTATCAAGCCGGAATAAATAGTAGAAATATGACCACTTTTAAACGGGAGAGGAGGATTGTAATTAGATTCAATCAGAGGCATACCTCATAATTGTTACCAGCCAATGTTTCTTCTAACATACAAATCTGCTAATTACTTAAGTATCATTTTGGATAAATTTCCAATGAGGCAATTTGTTCTTCAATTGCCGCTATAAATTAAGTTTTAAGTTTTTCAACGAGCTCCGCCACAGAAAGAACATTCTCTATTGTTGCTGATCCCTGACCTGCAGACCAAATGGTTTTCCAGGCTTTTGCTTCCGTATCTAATTCCTTTCCAAAGTCAATTTTAACATCCTTTTTTAAATCTTCTTCTGTAATTCCGGCTGCCACAAGACTGGCTCCAAGAAAATTCGCGTGTACTCCTGATATTGCGGCAGTGTATGTTATATCACTGGCCCCTGCCTTTATAATCATCTGCCGGTATTCCTCCGGGGCTTTGCTTTCTAGTGTATTAATAAATCGAGTTCCCATATAAGCCAAATCTGCGCCCATTTGTAAGGCCGAGGCAATATCCCTGCCGGTACTTATACAACCTGAAAGGATAATGGTTTTATCGTAGAACTTTTTAATTTCTGCCACAAGGGTCATAGGATTAATTGTGCCCGCATGACCGCCAGCCCCGGCAGCTACCAATATTAGACCATCTACACCTGCTTCAGCTGCTTTTTCTGCATGTCTTTTTTTAATTATATCGTGAAAAACTAACCCGCCGTAACTGTGTACGGCATCAACTACTTGTGATACCGCTCCCAAAGAGGTAATAATGATAGGAACTTTATGTTTAATGCATAATTTTAGATCTGCTTCCAACCTTGGATTTGTAGGATGAACAATCAGATTTACACCAAATGGTGCTGCTTTAACCCCTGTTTTTTCTTCAAAAGTGTTTAATTCGGATTTTATTTGAATTAGCCATTCTTCAAATCCTTCACTTGTTCTTTGGTTAAGGGCAGGAAATGTTCCTATAATTCCATTTTTGCAACATTCAATAACCAATTGAGGGCCAGAAATGAGAAACATTGGTGCTGCGATGGCTGGTAAAGAAAGTTCTTTGATAAATGATGGTTTGTTCGTCATAGTTTTTTTGTGGGTTTAAAAATAGGGATAAATTTTGTTTGTAAAAATATCAATTGGCATAGAACTTATTATCTTTTTCAACCTGGACATTGGGATCTCAAAGGAATACTGAATGTAATGATTTTGTGCTTAATACCTTAAAACTGCTAATTAATCTACTATTTTACCCGGTTTTGGTTTTTTGCTTACAAGGTAAACTCCTAACATCACCAAACACGCGGCAGCAATTTTTACGGTGGTTAGTTTGTCTCTCCCGCTTAGTACGGCAAAAAGAATCCCAATTACAGGCTGTACATATACAAAAGCACTTACTGTGGATGCTTTTAATTGAGTTAATGCAAATACATTAAACAAATAAGCGCAGAAAGTTGTCCCTATCACAACAAAGGCCATTTTCCATATTGCTTCAAATGGCAGAGTTGACCATGAAA
>NZ_JBATGR010000232.1:0-2900 GCF_049665975.1 Eudoraea sp. | reverse complement strand
GTACACTATTACTAAGGTCGAGGACCAATAAAGTGCTGTTATTAAAAATTTGAGAATTAGGTGAAATACGGGCAAAAGACTCAGAGGCAGATATAGTATTAAAACATTCGTCATTTCTTCCCTGTTCATAGATGATAAATTGTTCCGCAGTTAATCCCGGTACCGGATTTCCGATATTGTCAGAGACTTTAAAAAAAATGGATACCTTACCAGGTAAGGTTGTAAATTGATCTTGAATAGATAAGACAAGATCGCTTTCACCGAGGTCAAGACATTGATCTACAGGATTACCTAAACCAAGTGAACCAGCCTGGTTGATGTCAAAATTTACATCATCATCTGCATTACCACAAGAAACGAATAGGATTAAAGCACATTGTAGCCCTAGAAGCTTAATATAAGTTTTCATTTTCATAAGTGTTGTTGTTCAAACAGCACAACGTCCAGTTTTATTTAAAATTATGAAGGGATTTAAAAACTTTGTTAAATCTTGTTAAAACCTCATTTAAAATTTTTGTAGCTTGACTTGGGATATGATTTTATTATCAATCATTAATGTTCTGTAATTTACCGGTAAGTATATATTGTAATGGTTTGTTAAAGAGAATTGAAAACAAAAAATACAAGGATTAAATAAATCTTCATCTTTTAACATTTAACAAATTGTTAAATGGCATGATATACTTATTAATTTTGATAACTTTAAGAAGTATTCTGATTACTCACTAAAAAACATTCATATGCCAACGTATCAATTAAATATTAATGGTGAATCGAAGTCAGTAGAAGTTAGTGAAGACACTCCGTTACTCTGGGTTTTACGCGATCATTTAAACCTCGTAGGAACGAAATATGGTTGCGGTATTGCACTTTGTGGTTCATGTACAATTCATCTAGATGGAATAGCTGTCAGAAGTTGTGCCATGACCATACCTCAGGTAGAAGGAAAATCCATAACCACCATAGAAGGACTCTCTGAAGATGGTACCCATCCTGTTCAGGTGGCCTGGAAAGAGGTTGATGTTCCGCAATGCGGCTATTGCCAGGCGGGCCAGATTATGACCGCCTCAGCATTTCTTAAAAACAATCCCAATCCAACTGAAAATGAGATTAAAGATGCAATGCAGGGTAATATTTGCAGATGTGCGTCTTATTCGAGAATTTATAAAGCAGTTGAAATAGCCGCCAATAAATTAGCAGTGTGAACCAGCAAAAAAAGTCAAAATGTCTACACAAAAAACATCAATAACATTTAGCAGAAGATCCTTTATGAAAACCAGCTCCCTGGCCGGAGGTGGATTATTAATTGGTTTTAACTTATTTAACGCTTGTAAACCAAATGCCAAACCACCAATTGATTTGGCAAAATTAAACTACCATGATTTTAACGCTTTTATTAAAATAGCCGATAATGGTGCAGTGACCATATTTTCACCAAATCCTGAAATAGGACAAGGAGTAAAAACCTCCATGCCAATGATTATTGCCGAGGAATTAGATGTTGCATGGAAAGACGTTTATGTGAAACAAGGGGTATTGGATACTAATAATTATACGCGCCAAGTGGCCGGAGGCAGCCAGTCTATCAGATTTGGCTGGGATCCCTTAAGGGAAACAGGGGCTACAGCAAGACAAATGCTCATTAATGCAGCGGCAACGAGATGGGGGGTTGATCCTTCTGAATGCACTACTAATGAAGGTGTTATTAGTAATGCTGCAGGAGAAACATTGAGTTATGGCGAAGTTGTTAATGAAGCTGCAAACCTTGATATACCAGAGGAAGTTACTCTTAAAGATGTAAAAGACTATAAGATAATTGGAACCGATGCATCTAATGTCGACATCGATGAAATAATTACCGGGAAACCTCTTTTTGGGGTAGATTATAAATCAGAGGGTATGGTCATTGCCTCTGTAATGCGACCACCGGCATTTGGACAAAAACTGGAATCCTATGATGATTCAGCTTCTAAGGCAATAGATGGCGTAATTGAAGTACTCAAATTTGGTGATAAAATAGCCGTTTTAGGAAAAGACACCTGGTCTGCAATGAAGGGTAAAAAGGCTTTAAAAGCAGAATGGAAAGCAGATACAAAATTGGAAAGTACTGAAGATCACGATAAATTGATGTTGGGATTATTAGATGGTAACAAATTTGAAACGCTCCGTGCAGACGGCAATGTTAAAAAAGCCTTTGCAGAAGCAGATAAGGTTTTGGAAAGAACCTATGAATCTCCTTTCCTGCCTCACAACTGCTTGGAACCAATGAACTTTTATGCCAATGTAACCGCAGATAAGATTCATTTGGTAGGACCTGTTCAAACACCGGAAGGAACCGCCAAACATATCGCAGAATTGTTAGAGCGTGATTTTAAAGATGTTCATTTAGAGATGACAAGGATGGGTGGTGGTTTCGGTAGAAGATTATACGGTGATTTTGCAGTTGAAGCTGCAGAGATTTCAAATCTGGCCCAAAAACCGGTAAAAGTTGTATTTTCCCGAGAGGATGATATGGCTGATGGTATTTACAGACCGGCAATAAAATATAGAATTAAAGCAGCTGTTAAAGATGGAAAAGTAACGGGATATCATTTAAAAGAAGCGGCTATTAACTCTAATATGTATGGCCTGATACCCAACTTTTTTCCAGCTGGTGCAATTGAAAATTACCAGGTTGATGTAGCTAAATATCAGAGCAATATTACAACGGGGGCTTGGAGAGCACCTTATACAAACTTCCTGGCATTTGCCGAGCAAAGTTTCTTCGATGAATTAGCTGAGTTGATGGAAGTAGATAAAATACAACTTAGACTAGATTTACTGCAGAAAGTTAAAGGAACTACCGATGAACGCATTCAATATTCCCCTGAGAGAATGGAAAAGGTAATCAATACAGCTGT
>NZ_JBATGR010000231.1:0-1599 GCF_049665975.1 Eudoraea sp. | reverse complement strand
TCCGGAATACTGTTCCTCAAAATTTGCCCGTTGCCCCATGGCTCCATTTCCAATACTAAAGAGGCTCTCGGAAGATTTTACGTTCTCCCTTTTAAATCCCTCTTCAATTATAGACCATTCGTCTGCTATGATATATTCTTTATTCATATTATAATGCGTTTAAATCGTTTTCTAAGAATTTATTAAAATAGGCAAATAAGTATAATTTGCAGGATAAATACTTTAATTTTTACTCTTAAGTAACAAAATTAAATCATTTAAAAACCCAAGATCTATTTCAGTGAAGTTGTTAAAACCATGGTCGGCATCAGACAAAATTTTCACGTCTCCAATCCCTATACTCTCCATGCCGGCTGTATTTGCAGCTTCTATTCCGGCAAGTGCATCCTCAAAAACTACACAATTTACTGGTTCTACACCCATTTTTTTTGCAGCAATCAAAAAGACCTCAGGATCAGGTTTAGCTTTGGTTACCTGAGTTCCATCTACAATAGCATCAAAATAGGACATTAGTTCAACTTTTTTTAAAATGGAAACTGCATTCTTACTTGCAGAACCAAGTGCCATTGGAATTCCTTTCTCTTTAAGGTATCCTAAGACTTTGGTCACATCTGGAAGTATTTCACTTTCGTCCATATTGGAAATATATTTTAAATAATCCTCGTTTTTTTCTTCTAACCAAGCATCAAACTGCACTTGAGAAACGGAAATATTTCCCATTTCCAATAAAAGTTCGAGGCATCTTTTACGGCTAACCCCTTTGAATTTCTCATTGTCCTCCTCGGTAAAATCTATACCCAGTTCATCGGCTAAATTTTTCCAGGCCAGATAGTGGTATTTCGCAGTATCAACAATTACTCCGTCCAAATCGAATATGAATCCGGTTTTTTTCATTTTACTATATATGTATAATTAGTTAATTGTTGATTCTCTTTCAATCAGCGTTGCTTCTATAACTTCAGTCCTAAAAGTCTCTTCTTCTAATTCTTTTTCATCACCTCTTTCTATCTTTTCAATAAGCATTCTAGCAGCAATTTCACCCATTCGTTCTCCATGTTGGGCAACCGATGTAAGTGAAGGCGTAGCCAATTTAGACAGAATACCATCTGTAAAACCTATAAAAGCTACGTCTTCCGGTATTCTTATTCCATTTTTCTGTGCTGTCCTCATAGATCTAACCGCAAAAATTTCATTAACACATAAGACAGCATCCATTTTGTTTGCTGAAAAGAAGGCGTCGCTCTTTGTTTCTTCTTCGAATTGATAAGGCAAACGTAAAATTAAACTTTCATCGAGCTCAAGGTTGTTGTCTTTGAGAGCCTTATAATAACCCTGAGCCCTTTTTTCGCTTACGTTCAAATAACTTTCTGTTGTAACGAGTGCTATTCGTTTTCTGCCATTATCTATAAGTTTTTGTACCGCCATATAAGCAGCATCAAAGTCGTTAATAACTACCTTGTCACAAATCACCTCATCCGTAACCCTGTCGAAAAGGACAAGAGGCATACCCTGATTAATAATTTCCTTTAAATGATTGAAATCATTTTTTTGCTGTGTTTCTGCCGATAGAGCCATAATGAAGCCATCAATACTGCCATT
>NZ_JBATGR010000230.1:0-2027 GCF_049665975.1 Eudoraea sp. | reverse complement strand
ACGGTATTTCATCATTTAACAAAAGATGAGTTGATAGACAAGGTGCTCTCAAATTATTTGGCACAAACAAACAAGGGTAATCCAAAAAACGAGGATTCCAAAAAGAGTACTAAGTAGCAATTATTATTGCAAATAGCATAAAAGAACAACAGGATATTTTAACAAAACTAAATATCCATCAATTGAATCCTATGCAGGAGGAGGCTATTTCTGTAATTGAAAGAACACCCAATACCATAATTCTTTCTCCCACGGGCACAGGAAAAACATTGGCTTTCTTATTACCTCTCATTAAAACCTTAGATCCCGGGAATAAAGATGTGCAGGCGTTAATTTTAGTGCCTTCAAGGGAATTGGCCATACAAATTGAGCAGGTTGTGCGCAGTATGGGTTCTGGTTTTAAAGTAAATGCGGTATATGGTGGGAGGCCCATGTCTAAAGACAAAATAGAACTAAAACACGTACCTGCCATTTTAATAGGAACACCCGGTAGAATTGCAGATCATTTTAGCAACGATCGTTTTACTAAAGAAAGCATTAAAACCTTAATTCTGGATGAATTTGATAAGTCTTTAGAAGATGGCTTTGAGACCGAAATGAGACAAATCATCAATCAGTTACCTCATATAAATAAACGTGTATTAACCTCGGCCACTCAAAGTCTTAAGGTGCCTGGTTTTGTGCGTTTAGATCGGCCTATAACCATCAATTATTTAAAAGAAAATGTGGTTTCAAAATTGGAGATAAAAGCGGTAAGTTCACCAACAAAAAATAAACTACAAACCCTCGTGGATTTATTAGGGCATCTTGGTAACCAACCGGGAATTGTGTTCTGTAATCTTAGAGACAGTATAGACCAGGTAAGTCGCTTTTTAGAGAAAAATAATCTAAGGCACAGTTGTTTTTCCGGGGGTATGGAGCAAAAAGACAGGGAGCGTTCTTTAATAAAATTCAGAAACGGGACGAGCCAGATTTTAATTGCTACAGATTTAGCATCCAGAGGCCTGGATATTCCGGAGTTAAAATTTATTATTCATTATGAGCTCCCTCAATCTGCGGAAGAGTTTCTCCATAGAAATGGCAGAACTGCAAGAGTAGACTCAAAAGGAACGGCTTATGTATTGAAATGGGAAAAAGAATCCTTACCAGATTTTATCAAAAATGCCAAAGTAGCCAACATCTCCAAAAAGGCCGTTCGTAAGGCCCAATTCTGGGAGACCTTGTTTATTTCCGGGGGTAGAAAAGACAAAATTTCTAAGGGAGATATCGCCGGGCTATTTTTTAAGCAGGGAAAAATAAACCAGGACCAATTGGGAAACATTGAGCTAAAACAAGATTGTGCGTTTGTTGCCGTCCCGGTGACTATTGCAGATGAGCTGGCGGAAAAATTAAACAATACCCGCTTAAAAAAGAAAAAAGTACGGGTTACCGTTGTATAAAGCGATGTTAAGAATGGAACATTACCTATAATCCTTAGTTCCTCGTTCCTCTGTTGTGCTATATATACTTTGTACGATGTTAAAAAAGTAATCTGTTTATTTATTCTTCATGTAAGATTATTATTTTTTTTAGCAAATTAACATGGACTGTGTTCGGCTTTAATACAGTTCTTATTTTCTAATTATTAAAAATGAAGATCCAAAATTCTTGTACTGGGTTTTTGAAATGACCAATAAACTACTTTAAAGTTTAACCAATCTTTGTTCTATAAATAATCTTAATATCAGTTTACAACTTAAACTTACTTCCCGGCTGGATTATTTATTTTTTTATTTAAGAAGTAGTAGATGGCCAAATTTATTTTACTTTTTGTATATTTTCAAAAAAAAATATGGAATATGTATCTATTGCGTTTCAGCTCATTGTAGGTGTTAGTATTTTAAATGTCTGGCTTATTCAGGCCAATAAGGCCACACAATGGCGAGGAGGTAGCGCAAAAACAATTAAAGAGGAATTTGCAGCTTACGGTTTACCAGAGTGGAGCCTTTATGTTATTGGATTTTTAAAAGTGGTTCTGGCTATTGCAC
>NZ_JBATGR010000229.1:0-4404 GCF_049665975.1 Eudoraea sp. | reverse complement strand
GGTGGCTGTGGCCATCCGCGCCAAAACAGTTTCTGCAATGCTTCTAACAGGTTCATATAAATAATCATAGTATGAGAAAGACATTTATCTTATTAACAACAATATTATTATTTCAGGTGAATGGCTTTTGCCAGTTAAAAATACCGGCATCGTATTCTAATATTCAGCAGGATTCAATAGGCCTTTACTTCCAGCAGGGCAACAACAGGTTTTATGCAGATAATAGCCCTGCTAACTTCACTCTTTTGCAATTGATGGGCAATGCCACAGCAACGGAAACTGGTATTTCTTTTGATTTCGGTTTGCCTGATTTTCAGGGTAAGTTGGTATATGGGCTGATACCATATGGCAAAGCCCCACATCCGCTTCCAGTATTCAGAAGGGAAGTATTGATAAAAAACGGTAAAGCTGTAATTGATATAATAGCAGACTTCAGCGGAATATATGATATGATAGGATGGCAACAAAGCGGCCAATTAAGTATTGGGTACCGTATCATCACCAACAATGGAATGATACTGTTTGATGGTGAAGTGAGTACTGAAGGCAAAGGCCCGTTTGTGGTAGTGCCTGCCATTTATGAAGGCCCATTTGTAAATAATATTTATTCCAAAGGCAGTATAATATCATTTGAAACTACATTACCAGTTATAACTAATATAGAAGTGACAAAGAAAGATTCCGGGATTGTTAAAACTTTTGCATCTTCAAATGAAAAACAAACACATCATGAAATAAGTATTGATAGCTTGTCGCCTGAAACGGAATACGAATACACGGTTAAGTATGGAAACATGCAACAACAGTATAGCTTTAAAACTGCCCCAGCTGCAGGTTCCCGCAGGCCCTTTGTGTTTGCTTATTCCAGCGACAGTCGCCATGCCCTAGGAGGTGGCGAAAGAATGATATATGGTGCCAATAGCTATATTATGAAAAAGATAGCAGCTGTTGCACACCAAAACAAAGCTGTGTTTATGCAGTTTACTGGCGACATGATTAATGGTTATTTGTCCAATAAAGAGGAACAACTGTTGCAACTGAGCAATTGGAAAAAATCAATAGAACCTTTCTGGCATTATATGCCTGTATATGTTGGACAGGGTAATCATGAAGCATTGGGCTATGTGTTTGAAAATACAAGTGGTACACATACTGCAGCGTTCATAGATAAATTTCCATACGATACAGAATCGGCTGAAGCATTGATGCAGGCTGCTTTTGTGAATCCTGACAATGGTCCTGACACTGAAGATGGTAATAAATATGACATTGATAAAGGTAATATTGACTTTCCATCTTATAAGGAAAATGTGTTCTACTACACCTACGATAATATGGCTATGATTGTATTGAATTCTGATTACTGGTATGCCCCAACAATATCAAGTAATCCGGCAACTAGTGGTGGCTTACATGGTTACCTGATGGATAATCAGATAAAATGGCTGAAAAAAATCATTAAACAATTTGAAGCCGATAAAACCATTGATCATATTTTTCTCACACAGCATACACCCATCTTACCCAACGGTGGGCATGTAGGCGACGATATGTGGTACAATGGTAATAATGATAAACGGCCATATATCAGTGGCAAACCCGTAAAAAAAGGGATTATTGAAAGAAGGGATGAATACCTGAATTTATTGATTAATAAAAGCAAAAAAGTGGTGGCAGTTTTAACGGGTGATGAACATAATTACAATCGCTTACAGCTTACTAAAGAAGTAAACATATACCCTGATAATTGGATTGGAAAAAAGTTGAATATTTCCCGGCCAATTTATCAAATCAATAATGGTGCCGCAGGAGCTCCCTATTATGCACAGGAAAAAGCACCTTGGAGCCCTTATACCAAAGCTTTCAGTGTGCAAAATGCTATTTGTTTGTTTTATGTAAATGGTAAAAGCATAAAGATGAGGGTTGTAAACCCGGATACCTTAAACGTTATTGATGAAATACAATTGCGGTAATAATGCTTCAGCAGGAAAATATAACAAAATGGATTATTAATTCAAGTTTTTCTGTCTGAGACCTTGGCAAATACACTTCGTAAGTTACTTCACATCCAATTTTGACGGATACTCTTTGAGTGCTTTTCTTACCCCTTTGATCATCCTATCCTTATCCATTCGCTCATCAAGTTCCATATATCTTTGAGCTGTAGATTGCCAAATGACGGCCCCTGTTTCCGAATCTATTAAATCTATTACTAATGACCCTTTAAGAAACCTGTAGATTTCTTGATTGTAATAATCCTCATACCCATCCCAATAACTAATTGGCCCTACATAGGGATCCATCATTTCGGGATTTTTTGTATAAACACTTTCCTTTTCCTCGAGAATGACATGAAAGCCAACTAACAATTCAGGTGTGTTTTCATCATTAATAAGACCTTTGGATTCCAATTCCTCCTTGATGATATTTTGTATTAACTGCATTCTTTCAAGGTTATACCCATAATCCGGTCCCTGATAATTTAATTCGCATCCCTGTATCCAACAAAAGGTATTGTATTTTTCTAAATCTATATTCGGGTTCTGCACGGATGCTACCTTTACACCCGCACAACTTGAAGCAAGAATAAAAACCAAAGCAATAAAAAGCGTTTTCATGATATATCTATTTATTATTCATTACCCTTAGAATTTAATTGATTATTAGTTAAACTATTAAGTGCTGTTTTCTTTACAGTGCCATCTTTGCGCTTAAGAAGATAAATTTTCCAATGTATCATTCCTTGATTTTGTTTTCGGTGACTTTTATTTCAAAGTCCGAAATAACACGATACTCGCGGTAAATAGTAAAACTATAAGCTTGTGATGAATACTATATTGTATAATCCGTTCTAACATTTTTTGATGGTTTATTAAATTAAAGGACCAAATGTAAAATCTTAACAATTGGGATAGAATGATTCGTATTAGACTAAGACTATAAGTATTGGCTTTTACAGGGTTTTCTCTGCAACTTGTATTACTTAAAAAAGGAATTCATTTTTAAAAGAATACCTTTTAAAACCAACTTATGAAAAACATGTTTTGTTTTTCTAATACTTTCATCACAGCAACTTACTAATATCTTGACAATTGCCTATTAAAGGCCTGTAAGTGACTTTCAGAAGCTCGCAATAGATTCTTGTAAATATTAATGTTAGTTACATCTTTCGTATTCTTAAGGGCCACTTCCAAATCAGAAATATCAGTTTCTTCAATAACCTTTCCAACTTTATAAGCATCCAATTCAGATGTATTACCCTGGGCTATCAAATTATTATATAGCTCTTGAAGTTCTGCATTATAAAACACTCCTGGTTTATCACTTAGGCTATAAGAAACATTGTTCCTTTCAAGCATCTGTATCATCATATTCATATGACGTTGTTCGCTTTCTTGAATATTCATAAATGGGCGAGAGCCATATTTATCCCCAAAATAGGTGTATACATCCTTGGCCAGTTTTTCTTCTTCGACCATATATTGCATATGGCGCGATTCTTTATCACTTGGATCGTTGATTTGACCAAAGCCATGGAATCCTGAAATAACCGTTAAGATTACCATACTGGTTTTAATTACATTTTTCATTTTCGCTATTAATTATTTGTTCGTATTCCGTTAGTGTAATAAACTTTGGTGTATAGATCTCTCCTGATAAATCTAAGGATCCTATAAATGCGCGAAGGTGGTTTCTTGAACCACATTGAAGCTTTGTAAAAACATTCAATACTTCTGCATTTTCAATTTTAGTCATCCATTCTTCTAAATCATAGATGTCAAGATCTTCTATTGTTGCACCTGAGGTAAGGGCCCCTATGATATTGACTTCACCTTGGGCGACCAAAATGTCATATGCAGCTTGTAAATCAGTATTTTGGAAGGTACCTGCGTCAAGAATTGTATAAGGTAGGTTGTATTGTTTCAACAAGTTCTCAACGGCATCCATGTGTGATTGCTCGCTTTTCGCTATGTTCTCAAACTGATTTATGCCCCATACAGCGAATAATCGGTCATACACGTCTTTGGCCAACCGTTCTTCTTCCATCATGAAGAGTAGGGCATCTTTCTCTATTTGGCTCAGGGCAATACTTGTTTGTGAATTAATCGTCTCCGAATCATCATTGCTACAGGCCGAGGAAAATAATAGGAACATCAATACTATCATCATCGCTACTGTGTTTATTATTTTTAAATATTTCATAACTTTTCTATTTTTAATTATATCTCAAAAATCACCTATTCTGCAAAAAAGTACAGCCACTTATGTTACATAGTAATAAAGAAGAAAAGGTCTACGAAGACTTCCTATTTCATAAACCAGACAGTAGAAGACTTCCTTATTTTTTTTGGTTTTTTATAAACATATTGAAGATTAATCCACCCATAAGTCCGCCATATAGTG
>NZ_JBATGR010000228.1:0-10045 GCF_049665975.1 Eudoraea sp. | reverse complement strand
TGGTTTACCCTAAAGAAATTGTTTGGATCATATGTTTTTTTAATTTCGGTTAAACGATCGTAGTTGTGCTTATAACTAGCCTGAACTCTTTCCTGCCCCTCTTCCATCATAAAGTTGGAATATGCCCCACCTGAAGAATATGGATGTAATGCTTCCCAGTAGTCTTTACACCATTGGGTAATCTTTGGAGCATCTTCCGGTTCAGGTGAAACTCCAACAATGACTCCGGCATATTTGGCATCTCTATAGGCCCAGGGTGTATCTTCATTACCCACTCTGCTAGCGGCCCCAGTTATGGGGTATAGGTGCATTTGCGACAATGGTGTTGGAATACTGGATCCATATTTTAAATGAGCTGCTCTTACTTCTTCACTAAAATCATTAAAGAAATCTGCTCTCCAATACCATTGCAAACCACTAGGAAATAATCCGTCAAAAAGAGTTTGAATAGCTGGATAGGGCATCTCCCCTACATGCTCAAATATGGGATTTTTATCCCTTACCTCTTGAAATAGTTTATCAAATTCTGCAGGCTCTCCGGTATAACACCACACAATACCACAAAACATTTTATTGTGTAATTCTTCAGGAAAAGGTGGTCCAGGGATAACCATGGTAGCAATAAAGCCATTCAAGTCATCAGGCGCATTTGAAATAAAATCATGATACCAGGACATAATTTCATCCGTTTTCTCTATTGGCCATAAGGTAGGTCCACCAATTACCGTACTTACAGGGTGTGCCTGGAATTTAAAAGATGTTATTACCCCAAAGTTTCCACCACCACCACGTATGGCCCAGAAAAGATCTTTGTTTTGATCCTTGTTTACCGTAACAAAGGAACCATCTGCCAAAACCATATCAGCCTCTAAAAGATTATCAATGGTAAGACCGTATTTTCTGGAAAGATGGCCTACACCTCCTCCAAGAGTTAAGCCGGCAACTCCCGTTGATGAAATAATACCAGCCGGAATTGCTAATCCGAACGGGTGCGTTGCATGGTCCACTTCACCCCAGAGGTTTCCACCTCCTACACGTACTGTTTGATCTGCTAGGTTGACCCGTACACTTTTAAGTCCGGATAAATCAATAACCAAACCTTCTTCACATATCCCAAGTCCTCCCCCATTATGACCGCCTCCCCTGATGGCAACCAATAGACTATTTTCCCTGCCAAAATTAACACAGGCCATCACGTCTGCCACATCCACACAGTAAACGATTATTCCCGGGTGCTTATTAATCATTCCATTGAAAACTTTTCTTGCCTCGTTATATTCTGGATCTGAAGCTTGTACAATTTCTCCTTTAAGTTGCGACCTAAATTCTTCGATTAATGAATTGCCTAGTTCTTTAATAGTTTGTTTTTTTTCTGTTGTAGCTGACATTGTTTTAGTTATTAATTGGTTGTTATATTGTTTTGATAGTATATCCTTTTAAGGAACCAAACGGGGGAGGGTCATTCGAATTGTATTTGGCTTTATCGTAAAGTTAGATAGACCAAAATTGGTAAATAGCTACTTTTAATTCAAAAATTTATAATTTTAATTCATAGGTGATTTATGAATGCAAAGGAATTAACTCTGAGACATTTGAGCATATTTAGAAGGTAGGATCCCGAACTTCTCTAAAAAGGATTTTGAAAAATATGCAGGACTATTAAACCCGCTTTCGAAGGCAATCTCAGAAATATTTCCCTTTTGGTTATGGATTAGTTCCAATGCCTTATGCAAACGGTATTCTCTAATGAAGGTGATAGGTGATTTACCTGTAAGCTTCTTAATTTTTCTATATAATTGGGATTTACTATGCCCAAGTTCTTTACTAAGAGTATTAATATTAAAGTTAGATTTATTCCAGGTACACTCACAAAATTCAACCAACTTAGTAACAAATAATACCTCTTGCGGTGTCAAGGTCCTGATTAATTGATCGTCAATGACAGCATTTCTATTTTCATTTTCATACAATGACTTTACAGAAGGAGAAATAACAATTTGACCCTGGACCAGTTCACACATCTGCGTTGCTAATAATATAGATTCTGAAAAAATACCATCCTTTGCCGTTACAGGTGATCCTGTACACAGGCCTATATTAAGACGTTGATTATCCCTTTCCAGTTTAGGGTAGCTATACTTAAAACTTTCCTGGATCTTCAAAGCACATAATATGGCATTGGTAACAGATTTGAAAGAGATCAGGTATGATTTGTCATTTTCCCGAACCATACTTCCCTCAAAATGATTAACAGATTTCGAAACACTACGATGGAATTTCTGTGTAAACATACTTAACTGATGCGTATCCAGTCTATGGAGATAATCAGAGGTTTCCAAGACCATAATCACTCTAAAAGCAGGATCATCAATAATATTTAAGCTCTCTTTTTTTCCTTTTTCCGGATCTTCAATGCGTCCAAGAAAGGATTCTACCAAATGCGGATCCACTTCAATGATATCATGAGGAAATTCCCCATGTGCGTGGTTGTGCATATTCTGAATTGCTTCCCTGTTAGGTGCCTCTATTAAACAGAAAGCCGTATGCCGTTCAGTATCACACCAATAAGTCATTCCTTTGCACCCATATAGATGCTCTACTTTCAGATCTTCCTGGTGCATTAAAGCAACATGCTCTGCGGTAATTTCTTTCGGTATATCATGTCGGTCCATGTATATGGGCATCGGCTTTGTTTTTATACAATTTAAGAAAAATAATTAAATTTCGCAGATTTATTTAACCAATCCAAACCAACTAAATCCGAGTGAAAGTATTCACATTGGCAGAAATAGACTAACAGAAATTGTATTAAACGAACTGCTAATGTTCAGAAATACTAAATCAATAAAAGAGACAAGTCCTAAAAGACTTTGTTACCTTGCCAACTCAAATGGATAGAAGACCACTTCACTTTAAGCTTTATAAACCTTGTGGTATAATAAGTCAGCTTAATTCAAAAAGTCCAAGGGAGTTACGAAAAAAGAAATTTTTAAATGAACTTTATGATTTTCCTAAAGGTGTTATGCCTATTGGTCGGTTAGATGAAAAATCTGAGGGTCTGCTCCTTCTTACCACAGATGGCAAGTTAAGCGATGATATAAATCGCTCTGGTGTAGAAAAAGAGTATTACGCGCAATTGGATGGGGAAATTACAAATGAAGCAATAGCAGTTTTAGAAAAGGGTGTTGCAATAGGTTTTGAGGGTAAACGCTACCTTACCAAAGCTTGTAAAACTCATAAATTAAATGCCCTGCCAAACTTTCCTGAAGCAGATAAAAAACTTCGAATTGGACGACACAGGCCATCCAGTTGGATAAGTATTACACTTACAGAAGGTAAATTTAGACAGGTGCGTAAAATGACCGCAGCGGTTGGTTTTCCTACACTCCGACTTATTAGAATACGTATAGGCGATATATCTTTAGAAAATTTATTGTTAGGGGAAGTAAAACTTTTAACAAATCTTACTGCCAAATGCGAACAATTCAATTCATAGGAATAACCTGTCCTGAGCCCGATATATCTATAATCATTGTGGGACTACCTTTGTAATAAACATTACCACTGCCTTCAATGTTCACGTTTAAACTTTCTGTACAATAGACTTCACAATCTCCAGAGCCTTCAATGCGTGCTTCTACAATGGCCGCCATAAACTCCGCACCATTAATAGTTCCGGAACCTTCATTTTTAATGTTTAGGTTGTCCGTGTAACCGGCAATTGCAATATTTCCACTTCCTATATTTTCAATTTCCATGATCCCAGTACTTTGTAATTCAAATACAGTAATATCTCCTGTACCCTCGTTTTTTATACCATTTAAATCCGCCACCGTAATATTGGCTTCCAAATAGGTGTTTCTGTAGTTTCCGTCTTCCAGGTATATCTTTAATTGGCCATCGGAAACTCTGGTTTTCACTCTGCCAATGAGATTATCATCTGCTATAATTTCCAGAGATTGTGTCGGACCCTGAGTTATATTAACTACAAAAGTCCCTTCACTACTAATTCTAGTAAATAGATTTACCTCTCTGAATTCTGAAATTGTATTTCCTGATCCTGTATAATCATCTTTGGAACAGGAGGCTATTGTTATTGCCGTTAATGTTATTAGAAATAACCTTCTCATGATATATTAGATTCAATAAGTTATGTTATTTCTTTTTGCTCCTTTTGAAGAATGGCTTCTGTTCATACTCCACCCATATCCCAAATGATAATTTAAGGTCCTTTTAATGTAGTTCATGTCTAGCGTTCTCATGATATTCGTTTTTTGATTGATGTATACCTAAAAGACGTACTCACTTCATTTTTGTTACAAAGTCTTACTAAAATTTAGGCAATAGTATTGCAATGGCTTTGAGCCATTATTTAAGTTTACACAAAAGAGTAAGAGACGTTATTCGTTGATATACAAGAATTTATATCTTAAGAGCAGAACAATAAATTTACCATAAAAAAACTAGGTAAAATATTCAAAGCCTATTTTATTCCTAAGATTCTTTTAAACATGCGAACCTCGCATTGGTAAATTTTACATATAAACTCTATTAGATCTGAATACATATTGTCTGATTTCATCTTGTTTTGATTTAATTATTTAACTATTAGTAAAGCAAAACACCAAAAAATCACATTCAAATCAAGAAAATTATAAAATAGATGGGGAAATGTATGTTTTGTGGAGAAAGTTTGAAGTTATACTTTCTTTACCCGAACGGCATTAAGCCCTTTCATCCCTTTTTCCAATTCAAATGACACCTTATCATTTTCTACAATCTCATCGATCAAGCCACTTACATGACAGAAATATTTTTCATTGTTTTCAGCATCAATGATAAAGCCAAAACCCTTAGAGGAATCAAAAAATGACACTTTGCCCTTTCTTACTGGATCTACCTCTTCTATATCGCCTTCTTCCCTCTTTGGAATACCAAGGATAATATCTTCAGCCTCAATTTCCACTTTCAGAGAAGGATCCGGAGGAGTATCTGTTAAATTCCCATTATGATCTACATATGCAAATTCAATACCACCACCCTTTTCTTTGGCGGCTGCCTTACGTGCTTCTTTCTTTTTTTGTTTGTCCTCGCGTTTTTTGAGACGTTTTTTTTCTTTTTCGCCTTTGCTATAGGTTTGTTGCGATCTTGCCATTAAAATGTTTTATTAGGATAATATAGTTTAGTTTAAAAAGAATCTTGATTAAGAAATGAGCGCTTGGAAAAGTAAGTGTGGAACTGTGAATACTCCAAAAAATTAGCCAGAGCGATGGTAACTATAGGTCGGTAATTATCTTATTAAACTTCTGTAAAGATAACACCTTGCATTTTAATTTACAATTAAAAGGGCTGGAAAGCTTTTTTTGACAACCTCAATAGATAAAATTGAAGTTAAACTTTACGGATAAAATGTAAACTACCTGTTATTTAAACGAGGATGCTAATATTGTTTTGTAAATGCTTATTTTTAAATACAGCTATTAATCCTTAAGGTTATTCATTTTAAGCATCCTATAAATAAATAAATTAAGGTAATCAACCCTATGAGAACTAGACTCAAAAGATCAAAACGAATCCCATTGTACATAATCTGGTCCGTTATTTTTCTTTTAAGTTTTCAATCCTGCAAGGATAAAAAACACCAGATTACTGAGAAGGAATCAGGGATTATCCAACAAGTGGAAAAAGATTTTGTCCAAATTTTTGATGGAGCCAGCTTAGAAGGCTGGGAAGGAGACAAAGCATACTGGCGTGCATCTAATGGTGTTCTGATTGGAGAAGTCACGCCCGAAACACCTTTGGAAAGCAATACTTTTATTATTTGGCAAGGCGGGCAGCTGTCAGATTTTGAACTAAAGTTGGAATTTCGTATTGCTGAGGCCGGGAACAGTGGTATTAATTATAGAAGTGAACGCCTGGACACAATTCCTTATGCTCTTAAGGGATATCAGGCTGATATTGATGGCAAAAACACCTATACCGGACAGAATTATGAAGAAAGAAAACGCACTACCCTCGCTTATAGGGGAGAAAAAGTTTTTGTTAAATCGCAAGATAGCCCACATGAACAGGTTTCGTTGAGGACAAATGTGCAAAATAATGCCTGGAAAAACAGAGAGGTAGTAGAATTTCTTGGGAACTCAGACAGTTTAAAATCCAAGATTAAACCAGAAGATTGGAATAGCTGCCATTTGATAGTTAAAGATTATCGTCTGCAACATTTTATTAATGAAATATTAATGAGTGAGGTAACGGATCTCGATTCAGTTAACCGTAAGTCTTCTGGCTTTCTGGGTTTACAGGTACACGTGGGGCCGCCTATGAAGGTAGAATACAGAAATATAAGATTAAAAGAATTATAAGCAGATATGAAACCCATAGTACAAATATCTTTGGACCTTACAAATATTGATGAAGCTTTGGAAACAGCCGCATTGGCCATGAGAGCAGGTGTTGACTGGCTGGAGGCCGGGACTCCCTTACTTTTGGCTGAAGGCTTACACGGAGTAAAAAAATTACGTGAAAATTTTCCGGGTGTACCTATTGTGGCAGATCTGAAAACTATGGATGGAGGCTATCTGGAGGCAGAAATGATGGCTAAGGCCGGTGCTACACATGTAGTAGTTATGGCCAGGGCACATGAAGAAACCATTAAGATTGTGGTTGAAGCCGGAAAAGATTTTGGAATACAAATAATGGGCGATAATTTGGGCTGTCCCGATATGGTGGCCGGTGCCAAACGATTGGAAGAACTTGGTTGTGATTATGTTATCCATCACATTGGTTATGATGAACGTCGTGGGATAGCCGCTCAGGGTTTTCCTATGCCAAGTCCGCTTGATCAGTTGCGAGAGGTGGTAAATGCTGTGAATGTACCTGTGCAGGCGGTAGGTGGCCTCTCTCTTGAGCAAGCTATTCGTTGTCCCGAATACGGGGCTCCCCTTGTTGTACTGGGAGCTCCTTTAACCATAGATGCCGATTCTTTTAGGACCGCTGAGGGTGATCTTGAAGCATCATTAAAACTAATATGTGACAGAATACATGCATATCCGGAAATGAAATAATCTATTTTGAAGTGTTTTAAAACTGTAATTATATGAACTCTATTGCCGTTGTAAATTTTGCTCCTAAAAAAGGTAGTGTAGAAATTCGAGAAATACAGAGGCCAATTATCGGTGATGACGAAGTTCTCCTTGAAGTAGTAAATGTAGGAGTTTGCGGGAGTGATTTGCACCAGTGGACAGCAGATCATAGCTGGCCTGTAAATTATCCTGTAGTGCTTGGACATGAATTTGGAGGCCATATTGCTGAAATTGGTAAAGGCATCAAGGATTGGAAAGAAGGTGATGCCGTGGTGAGCGAAACTGCTGCAGTTATAAATGCCCAAAGTCCTTTATCCAGGCAGGGCCTCTACAATCTGGACCCCGATCGAAAGGGGTTTGGATACGGAGTTAACGGGGCAATGACAAGATATGTTAAGGTTCCGGCAAGATGTCTTCACAGGGTACCTAAAAACCTATCTTTTGAACAGGCTTGTTTAACTGAACCCTGCTCTGTTGCCTATAATGCCGTAATAACGAATTCAAAAATTCGGCCTGGTGACCGTGTCATTGTATTAGGTCCGGGAACAATAGGAATATTGTGTGCCGCTATGGCTCAATTATGCGGAGCCCATGTGGCCTTGGTTGGTCTGAAAAAAGACGCTGTAAGATTATCAATAGCAAAGCAATACGGCTGTGATATAATAGTAGATGATGCTACACAATGGGCACTTGAACACGATGGACTTGGGGTTGATTGTGTTATTGATGCAGCAGGGGTTAGTGAAACCCTGAATTTGGCTTTAAAATGGGTAAGGCCTAATGGTCATATTACGAAGGTTGGCTGGGGCCCCCAACCTTTTAATCACTCGCTTGATACCCTTGTGCAAAAAAATGTGACTTTGCAAGGAAGTTTTAGCCATAACTGGCCCATATGGGAAAAAGTACTTTCCTTGTTAGCTACAGGTCAATTGGATGTAGAGCCAATCATTGGGGGTATTTGGCCCCTGGAGCAATGGAATGAGGCTTTTGAAGCCATGCACTCCGGGAAAGTGGTAAAGAGTATTTTGAAACCTAATTAACTTAGTATGCGTTTAAAGAACAAAGTTATTCTAATTACCGGAGGTTATACCGGCATAGGACAGGCCATTGCGAGGGCATGTGTAAAAGAAGGCGCGCAAGTCCTTTTAAATGGATTGCGCAATGAAAAGGGCGAGAGATTGGTAGAGGAATTGGGAAGTAATAGTGCCACTGCAATTACAATGGATATAACCAAAGAAGAGGCTCCGGAAATTTTAATAAATGAAGCTGTAAAGAAATTTGGCAAACTGGATGCCGTGGTCAATAATGCCGCTATGATTGTTTCTTCAGATATTAATACTACAGATCTTTCTTTTATGAGAAAGATGCTGGCCATTAATACCCTGGCGCCTTTTGCTATCATTCAGGCTTCCCTTCCTCATCTAAAAAAAACAAAGGGATGTGTATTAAATATTGGCTCTATTAATGCCTGGAGCGGAGAACCCAATTTATTGGCATATAGCATATCTAAAGGCGCTTTGATGACCTTAAGCAGAAACCTTGGAGATAGTTTATTCCGTGATCACGGGGTACGCGTAAATCAAATTAATCCGGGATGGGTTTTGACAGAAAACGAAAAAATAAATCAGAAGCAACAGGGAATGGATGATGATTGGTATAAGAAATTGCCCGATCTTTTTGCACCATCCCAACGTATATTTGAGCCTCACGAAATAGCATCCGGGGCTGTTTACTTATTATCTGATGAATGCGGTCCTGTTAGTGGTCAGGTACTAGAACTGGAACAATTCCCTATGATAGGCCGTAATCTGCCAAAGAATTGGAGCGGATTTAGCAATAAATAGTATCATAAATAAAATAAAAAAGTGCCAAAATTAGCCGTATTCCCAAAAGCCTATATGCAAGATCTATGTAAAACAGGCACTATGAAAGTAACGGAGTGGATTGATTTAGCTACTTCATTGGAGGTTGATGGTTTGGAATGGTATGCGGGCTTCCTGGAAATGGCTGATAACTCTAATTGGGAATTGTTCAGAAAAAGAGTGGAAGAAAAGGGAAAAGAGATTCCAATGCTATGTTGTTCTCCAGATTTTACTCATCCTGATAAATCCTTCAGGCAAAACGAAATTAAAAAACAAAAACACTGGATTGAAATGACCAAAGCCCTGGGAGGATCATATTGCCGTGTCCTTTCAGGCCAAAAACGTCCAGAGCTATCCATGAAAGAAGGAATAGAGCTGGCTGCAGAAAGTATTGAAGCTTGTTTACCCTATGCCAGCGAACGAGGAATTACTTTAATTTTAGAAAACCACTATAAAGACGATTTTTGGGAGTACCCTGAATTTGCGCAAAAAATGGAAGTTTTTTGCAAACTTGTATCTTATATAGATCACCCGAATTTTGGGGTTAATTATGATCCCAGTAATGCCTTTCTCGCGGGGGAAGATCCTCTGAAATTATTGAAAAGAGTCTCCTCCAGAGTAGTGACCATGCATGCCAGTGATCGCTATCTTCTTGAAGGAACCTTAGATGACCTTCGAAAAGAGGAAGACGGTGTTTTGGGTTATGCTAAAAGACTTCGTCATGGAGAAATTGGCAAAGGTTTAAATGACTATGACGCTATTTTCACAGAGTTGAAAAGAGTAAATTTTGATGGGTGGATCAGCATAGAAGACGGTGTGGACGGAATGGAACAGTTAGAACGAAGTGTAGTTTTTCTAAGAAAAAAAATTAGAGTGTACTGGCCTGAATTTAAATAAGTTAACACCTTTTAAATAAAGTTATTATTAATTGTATTAAAAAACAAGGTATAACGTAATCCAGCGTAAATAATTTATTCAGGTTTTCAATGTCTACCAAAAATTGCCTTAGTTTTTTACTTAATCAAGTTACGGCAAGCTACCCATTCCTTCAGTTTCTCGCGGGCATCCGCTGCAGGATACCCTAATACAGTTTTCCCCGCC
>NZ_JBATGR010000227.1:0-2165 GCF_049665975.1 Eudoraea sp. | reverse complement strand
AGTAAAATTGCCAGCCGATCTGATGATTACGGTGGCTTTCAACAACCATGGGGTTTGGCCTATGGAGATTTGGGGTCTGTACAGTTTGCAGAGGTCAGTGTTAATACCGATACAGGATTTGTTAAAGTAGATAAGATAGTTGCTGCCCATAGTTGCGGTAGACCGCTTAATATAGGTCAATTGGAAAGTCAAATCAATGGGGGAGTCATCCAGGGTGTTTCGTACGCCTTATATGAAAACAGAGTTATGGACAATGGAACTGGTCATATGATGAATGCCAATGTGGATCAATACAAGGTGCCATTTTCTATGGAAATCCCGGAAATTGAAACTATTATTGTAGAAGAATATTCAGCGCTTTCTTCTACGGATGCATATGGCATTGGAGAACCTGCGAATATAGCAACCGCTGCTGCAATTGCCAATGCCGTTTATAACGCGATAGGAGTTCGGATTTATGAAATACCTATTACTCCTTCAAGTATTCTTAAAGCATTAAATAAAGTCTCTTAAATACAAAGACATGAATAAATTTAGTTGGTACGAAGCCAAATCCGTTGAAGAAGCCCTTCAACAGGTGAATTCAACAGTATCCGAACAGCTATATGAGCATTCAGATAATGCATCGGTATTCAAGTCCGGTGGAATTGATGTGTTTGACTGGGTAAAGGAAGGCTTGCTTAAACCCCAAAAAATTATCAATATCAGGAATATCCCCGGTCTTGACAAAATTGGTTATGATCCCAAAAATGGATTGAGCATAGGTTCTAATGTAACTTTAGCCGAAATAGCTTCAAATCCGGAAATAAAAACTAACTATTTGGCACTCCACCAGGCAGTAAACCACGCCGCAACCCCTCAGTTGCGAAATATGTCGACTTTGGGAGGTAATATAGCACAGCGTAACCGCTGCTGGTATTTTCGTTCTGCTGATCATGATTGCTTTCGTAAAGGAGGTGATCGATGTTTTGCCCGCCACTCTGAAACAGGTGAAAATGAAAATCATGCCATTATTGATAATGGATCTTGTGTAAGTGTTCATGCCTCTTCTATTTCAACCGCACTTATGGCTTTTAATGCGAGTGTTGTAATCGTCAATGGTGAAGGGGAAAAGAAAGAAGTGCGCATGGATGATTTCTTTGTTACCGTAGGAAAGGATATTGCTATGGAAAACATCCTTCAGGCAAAGGAAATTATAACGGAAATCATTATTCCAGCTCCTTCTAAAAATACCAAAAGTGCTTATATTAAGCAAGTAGCCCGTGAATCGTATGATTGGTCTTTGGGAGATGTAGCTGTAGTGCTTGAGGTTTCAGGGGATACTTGTCGTTCAGCGAGTATTGTATTAGGTGCAGCTGCTCCTGTGCCGTATCGGTCTATGGAGGCCCAACAGGCAATTGAAAAGAAGACTATTAATAGCGAAAATGCAATGGCAGCGGCAGAAGCAGCGATGTCAAAAGCGCGCCCATTGGCGAAAAACGGGTATAAAGTCCCTTTATTTATAGCTACAATTAAGCAAGCAATTTTAGAAATTTCTTAGTATGGACAAAAGTAAACCTGGAAATATGAGCATTTGCAAATTCCTTCGCGCCAGAAACCCTTATGGAATGATGGAAGGTGGAGATAATCCCTGGCTCTTATTAGATGATGCCAACACTATTTGCTGGTGCATCAATTCTGCAGGAGCAATGGGTCCTGATAATGGTTTGGTATCTCCCAAGCAATGTACGAAAGGCCGGAGTTGTTTCGTTTCTCAGTAAGCTGAAAATTTAAGATAAGGAAACTTCGTATTTATCTCTATCTCTATTGGCTATAGGCTATAGAAGTGAGTTTGGAAACGTACTATTCTCAACTATAAAAGATATCCGGGACAAGCATAAAAACAAACACAAGCTGGTGCTTGTCTGTTTTTTGATTCTGTAACAGTTCATTTTAAAAGGGATTCACTTCGTGCATCCCTACAAAGTAATCCGGGGCAAGCATAGAAACAAACACAAGCTGGTGCTTTTCTGTTTTTTGATCCCGTAACAGTTCATTTTAAAAGGGATTCACTTCGTGCATCCCTATTGCCCCATTCTGCAAATGTAACTTCCAATCCTGTTGGGATTCACTTCGTGCATCCCTATTACCCCATTCTGCAAATGTAACTTCCAATCCTGTTGGGA
>NZ_JBATGR010000226.1:0-8047 GCF_049665975.1 Eudoraea sp. | reverse complement strand
TTAAAAAGATAAGTTGTGCATAGCAAATTTCCTTTTACAAATAATAATTCCCCTTTTGTAACTTTGCTAAATGAAATTTAAGCTAGTATCAGAGTTTGTTCCAACGGGAGACCAGCCTGAAGCAATTAAACAGCTGAAAGAAGGTATAGAAACTGGTGAACGTTATCAAACATTATTAGGAGTTACCGGATCTGGAAAAACGTTTACGGTGGCCAATTTAATTGAAGAAGTTCAACTGCCAACACTTGTTTTGGCTCACAATAAAACATTGGCAGCCCAACTATATTCTGAATTTAAACAGTTTTTTCCTGAAAATGCTGTTGAATATTTTGTCTCCTATTATGATTATTATCAACCAGAAGCCTATATTCCTACCTCTGGATTATATATTGAAAAAGATCTTTCAATAAATGAGGATATAGAGAAATTGCGACTTAGTGCTACTTCGTCCCTATTATCCGGAAGAAGAGACGTTATTGTAGTGGCTTCAGTTTCCTGTTTATATGGTATCGGTAACCCTGTTGAGTTTCAAAAAAATGTGATCTCAATACAGAAAGATCAGGTTATTTCAAGAACCAAATTCCTTCATCAACTTGTGCAGAGTCTTTATTCAAGAACAACAGCCGATTTCCGAAATGGGAATTTTAGGGTAAAAGGAGATGTCGTAGACGTATTTCCAAGCTATGCTGATCATGCTTATAGAATCCATTTCTTTGGGGATGAGATAGAAGAAATTGAAGCGTTTGACCCTTATAAGAATAAGGCATTGGAGCGTTATGAAAATCTAAATATATATCCTGCGAATATGTTTGTGACCTCACCCGATATCCTTCAGGGCGCCATTCATCAAATACAGGAAGATCTTGTAAGTCAAGTGGAATACTTTAAAAGTATTCCTAAACCTCTTGAAGCCAAACGACTAGAAGAGCGTACAAATTTTGATTTGGAAATGATCCGAGAATTAGGATACTGCTCGGGAATTGAAAATTATTCAAGATATCTTGATGGTCGTGAACCTGGTACCAGACCATTCTGCTTACTGGACTATTTCCCGGATGATTACTTAATGGTTGTTGACGAAAGTCATGTCACAATACCTCAGGTGCATGCGATGTATGGAGGTGACAGATCCCGAAAAGAAAATCTTGTTGAGTATGGATTTCGCTTACCGGCAGCCATGGATAACCGTCCTTTAAAATTTGAAGAATTTGAAGCGCTTCAGAATCAGGTAATCTATGTTAGTGCTACTCCCGCAGATTATGAATTACAAAACAGTCAGGGAGTTTTTGTTGAACAGGTAATTCGCCCCACTGGCCTTTTAGATCCGCAAATAGATATCCGTCCAAGTTTAAACCAAATTGATGATCTGGTAGAAGAAATACATCAACGGGTAGAATTGGACGAACGTACACTAGTAACCACACTTACAAAAAGAATGGCGGAGGAACTCGCCAAATATCTTGCAAGGATCAATGTGCGTTGTCGATATATTCATAGTGATGTGGACACTTTGGAAAGGGTTGAAATAATGCAGGATTTGCGAAAAGGAGTATTTGATGTCTTGATTGGCGTTAATTTATTAAGAGAAGGTTTGGACTTACCGGAGGTATCACTTGTGGCTATCTTGGATGCAGACAAAGAAGGGTTTCTGAGAAGTAACCGCTCTTTAACGCAAACTGTAGGAAGGGCAGCCCGTCATTTAAACGGAAAAGCAATTATGTATGCCGACAGAATTACCGCAAGCATGCAAAAAACAATTGATGAGACGAATTACCGACGCGAAAAACAAACGGCTTATAATATTGCAAATAATATCATTCCTAAGGCACTGAACAAAAGTTTGGACAGTGCACTTGCCAAGAATTCTGTTTCCACCTACCATTTTATAAAAGAAGAAATTAGAGCTGCAGAACCTGACTTACAATATATTACGAAAGAGCAAAAGGAAAAATTGATCCGAGACAAGAGAAAGGCTATGGAAAAAGCGGCAAAAGAATTGGATTTTATGCATGCGGCTAAACTCAGAGATGAAATAAAAATGCTACAAGAACAGAGCTAAAAAAAGAGCGCCCTGTAAAATCAAGACGCTCTTCTTAACCAACTAAACAAACCAACTATTATGAATGCTCCTAAATGAGCATCTCATAGTATTTCTTCTACCTATTTCCCAATTTCAATTAACCTTTTAGGTTTAGGCAATGCCTCTTCTTTCTTAGGTAGACTGAACCTTAGTATACCATTCTCATAAGAAGCTTTAATTCCTTCCTCATTAACGATATCCGGAAGCGTAAACGATCTTTTAAATGAAGAATAAGAAAATTCTTTTCGAGTGTAACTCGCTTCCTTAACCTCTTCCTCTTTTTTCGTTTCGCTGGTAATTGTCAAAACCTGTTCATCCATTTCTATATTGAAATCTTCTTTTTTTCGTCCAGGAACCGATAACTCCAATTCAAAACTTGTTTCATTCTCTTGAATGTTAACCGGAGGAAATGTATCCTTATAATTTTCCAAGCCCCCAAACCAATCAGGCTTAAGGATTTCATTCATTAAGGCAGGAAAAACCAAATTATTTCTCTTAACTATACTCATGATGCTATAATTTTATATTAAACTTATTTACTGGTTTAACAATAGTCAAATTATATACCAAGCTTATTTAACTGACTTTTTGGCTTCTTAATGGGTTGTGTTAGTGCCATTTTGACGTGTTTTTTAACTACAAATCAGTATCTTTTACTAGCTAAAAGGTTCCTTTAATGGCGGGCTAAATACTCAGAAGAATGAATTTAATGGAGTATTGAGGCTAGAATTTAGTTGTAATGTGCTTTAAAAATATTGATAAGCACTTCAGGGGGTATTATCATATCGGGATAATCATGCATAACAGTAAGAACCTGTTCTATAGCAGATGGCGGTAAACCCATACCCAATCCAATATTGTGTAATTTACCAATTTCTATTTGATGTTGTTCTCTGTCAATATTCATTAACAGTACCAGTCTATGGAATTGCAGAATACGATCTGCCTGAGTTTTAGGTACAATTATTTTTACCTGTTTATCCAGAAGTGAATCAAATATTTCCTTTTCAACACCCAAATTAATAGCCACTCCAAATAGAAAGTTATATTCGGCATCATTTAAAGCATGATCGGCCTTTGCAAAAGCAATCATCTCGGATAATATGCTAAGTTTTTCTTTATAGGTACTCATGCCTTTAATTGTAAATCCCGCCTTTAATTTAGTCATATCTATAACACCAAAATGCCCAATTTCGTATAAAAACTGCTCCAAAAGACCTCAAAACGGTAAAGGTTTGGTTATTTGTAATAACTTGCATAAAATGTTTGTTATGACCAATAATGATATATTAAAAAAACTTCGGGTGGCATTAATGCTTCGGGATGATGAAATTGTAAAAATTCTTGAATTGGTCGATTTTAGAATTTCAAAAAGTGAAATCGGTGCCTTTTGCAGGAAAGAAGGGCACCCTAAATATCGTGAATGCGGAGATCAGGTATTGCGAAATTTCCTTAACGGTTTAGTAATTCATCTAAGAGGCACCAAAGAAAATCCAAAAATCCCAACAGAGGTTTTAAAACAAACAAAAAAAACAGAAAATACTCCTACGAGAAAATATGAAAAACCGAAAAAAAAACCGGATGTAAGTTATGTCAAATACAAGAACAAAAAAAAATCCTGAAGAAATTCAGGATTTTTGTCTCTTACAAGTTTTCGCTAAGTTGTAACACGTACTGGTAACTTTTGGATATAAAAATATTCTATTTTATAACAAGACTTCTTTCACCTTATCTGCAGCCTCCTGAAACTGAACCGCAGAATGTACGGCCAGACCAGAATTATCGATTATCTCTTTGGCTAATTCCGCATTAGTACCTTGTAACCGAACAATAATAGGAATTTTGATAGCATCTCCCATATTTTTATAAGCATCTACAATTCCCTGTGCTACCCGGTCGCATCTTACGATACCTCCAAAAATATTTATAAGGATAGCTTTCACAGCAGTATCCTTTAATATGATACGAAAGGCCTCTTCCACTCTTTTTGCATCGGCGGTACCTCCTACATCAAGAAAATTAGCCGGCTCCCCCCCGGCCATTTTAATGAGATCCATTGTAGCCATCGCCAATCCGGCTCCATTTACCATGCACCCTACATTTCCATCAAGATCTACATAGTTCAAACCTACGGCTCGCGCTTCCACTTCAATAGGGCTTTCTTCTCGTAAATCCCGCATTTCAGCATATTGCTTTCTCCTGTACAGTGAATTGTCATCTATAGAAACCTTAGCATCAACAGCCATTATCAAATTATCCGATGTCTTAAGCACCGGATTTATTTCAAACATATTAGAGTCACTTTGATCATAAGCCTTATAAAGTGCGGTAACAAATTTGGTCATTTCTTTAAAAGCAATTCCGGATAACCCCAGATTAAAGGCAATTTTTCTTGCCTGGAATGGCAATAATCCAACGGCCGGATCAATTTCCTCTGTAAAAATAAGATGTGGAGTTTTATCTGCTACTTCTTCAATATCCATACCCCCTTCTGTTGAGTACATTATCATATTCCTTCCAGTAGACCTATTCAGTAAAACGGACACATAAAACTCACTTGTTTCACTTTCCCCCGGATAATAGACATCTTCCGCAATCAGTACCTGATGCACTTTTTTACCCTCTGCTGAAGTTTGAGGGGTAACTAAATTCATTCCTATAATATTCCCTGAAACCTCCTCTACTTCTTTTAAGCTTTTTGCCAGCTTTACGCCTCCGCCTTTACCCCTTCCACCTGCATGTACTTGTGCTTTTATCACAAACCATTTAGTGCCGGTCTCACGTGTAAGTTGTTTTGCTACATCTACTGCTTCCTGGGCGCTATGAGCCACCAGACCCCGTTGAATTCGTACTCCAAAACTTGCTAAAATTTCTTTTCCCTGGTATTCGTGAAGATTCATATTACAATTTGTGTTCGTTAAGAGACAAAAATAGGAAACGGACTGCATTTACCCTAATAAAACGATAAATAGGACCTAATCTTTTTAAGAATCAACAGACTTTAGAATAGTAACCGCTATAAAACAATATACAATCAGTATTTATGCCTAAATTTTAAAAGCTTTAAAATCTAACGGATCAAAATTTCTGAAATGACCATTCAATTCTATAAGTACTTTAGTACGATTTACTTCATTTAGAACCTGGATGGTAGTCACTAAATGATTCATTATAAATTGCAAACGTTCACTTTCACTTGCGAATTGTAATAGCTGGTATTCCTGCTCAAAGGAAAGGCCCATTTTGTGGGCAAGGGTATAGCTATTAAACATTTCTATTTCAATGGGTGCAAAAGGAACTTCCATTAATTGATATAATTCTTTAAGTTTTTGGAATACTCCTTGTTTTACAGATAATTCACCGTCTTTAATATTGTCTATAAATTGTACCTCGCCACCTGCATATAACCTATTATTCAAAGAGTTATCAAAGGTAATTACCTTAAAAATCTGCCTGGCAACACAAATAACATCCATAGCTCCGCTTTCATAGGTATTAACAACTTCCATCAACTGTACCTCCGTTCCATAAGAAATATTATCATCAATATAGACCGGTATACCAAAGGTAATAGCCTCTTTGCGGCAATCATTGATTAGTTGTTTATACCTTTCCTCAAAAATGTGTAAAGGCACTTTTTCACCTGGAAAGAAAACAGATTGCAATGGAAAAAAGGGTAGTTTCATATTAAGAAATTTTTCTAAAAATACAAAGCGAACTACATTGTCGCAAATGATACACTAATTACATTTGTTATATTTGTAACTTATTGTTTTATTTATAATTATTATGAGTTTTATTTTGTGTAATAGCCACAAGTATTTTAATTTTGTCCAAAAGCAAGGTTCTTATGAAGCATACCGATCTATCAAACATTGTAAAGGAGTAAGGTAACCCTATATATGTTTACGATGCTGAAAAGATAAAATCTCAGTTTAACAGGCTCTCCAATGCCTTTAAAACGGTTAAAAACTTAAAACTAAATTACGCGGCAAAAGCACTTTCCAACCTTACTATACTGAGGTTAATGAATGATCTTGGGAGTGGTTTAGACACTGTATCAATACAAGAGGTAAAACTAGGCCTTCTGGCTGGTTTTAAACCTGAGGATATCATTTATACCCCCAATGGAGTTTCTTTGGAAGAAATTGAAGAAGCCGCAGCCTTAGGAGTGCGAATAAATATTGATAATCTTTCTGTCCTGGAGCAATTTGGGAGCAAACACCCTGATATTCCTGTATGTATTAGAATAAACCCGCATGTAATGGCAGGTGGTAATTCTAATATATCGGTGGGCCATATTGATTCAAAATTTGGTATTAGTATCCATCAAATTCCACATTTATTGAGAATTGTTGAATTAACTCAAATGACAATAAATGGCATACATATGCATACCGGGAGTGATATTTTGGATATTGAGGTGTTTTTATATGCTTCAGAAATTCTCTTTGAAACTGCGAAAAATTTTAGAGAGCTTGACTTTATAGATTTTGGAAGTGGTTTTAAAGTACCATATAAAGAAGGAGATATAGAGACTAATATTGAGGAATTAGGCGAAAAATTAAGCAGCAGGTTTAATGAATTTTGTGAAGAGTATGGAAAAGAACTGACTTTGGCTTTTGAACCCGGGAAGTTTCTTGTAAGTGAAGCCGGATACTTTCTTGCAAAAGTAAATGTGGTAAAACAGACTACTTCTACCGTTTTTGCGAGTGTAGATTCGGGCTTTAATCATCTAATTCGTCCCATGTTCTACGGTGCCAATCATCAAATTTTTAACATTTCCAATCCGAAAGGTAAGGAACGTTATTATTCCGTAGTAGGTTATATCTGTGAAACCGATACTTTTGCGAATAACAGGAGGATCAATGAAATTTCAGAAGGTGATGTCCTTTGTTTTAAAAATGCAGGGGCTTATTGCTTTAGTATGGCCAGTAATTATAATTCCAGATACAGACCGGCTGAAGTCCTCTGGTATGAGGGTAAATCTGTACTTATACGGGAAAGAGAATCTTTTGATGACCTCATCAGGAACCAAATTGATGTTAAAGATTTATTTGAAGTAAAGAATCAAAAGGCCTCCGTGAAATAAAGCAGCTGAATTTTCGTTAGTTTTGGTACAGTATTTGGACTAATTACTCAAATCTAATCCTATGAAATTTAAGACCCTGGCAATTACTAAGCCTATTCTTGTAGTCTTTATTGGTTTATTAAGCTTTACGTCAAGTGCTCAGAAAGTCAATTGGCTTAGTTGGAATGAAGCTGCATCCCTCGCAGCGACGGACAAGAATCCAAAGAAGATATTTGTAGATGTCTATACCGATTGGTGTGGCTGGTGCAAAAAAATGGATAAGGATACTTTTCAAAATGCTGAAGTTGCAGAATACATGACCAGTAACTTTTATATGGTTAAGCTGGATGGAGAAGGGAAAGAACCTATTGATTTTAAAGGCAAGACTTATAAGTATGTGCCATCCGGCAAAAGAGGTTACCATGAGTTTGCTGCGGCTTTATTGCAAGGACGTTTGAGTTATCCTACCGTGGTATTCATGGATGCGCAATTCAATATGCTCTCTCCTGTACCTGGATATCAAAAACCAGATCCCTTTTTAAATATTGCCCGATACTTTGGAGATAATATCTACCTGGAAAAAGACTGGAAAACGTATAGTGGAAACGTAAAATAAGTTACCTGGTTTCCAAATGCAGGTTTCTGAATGAGCCCGAAGAGTTGAAACCCGTCCATATACCTATTTTATCTGATTTTATTTCAGTAAGACGCTCAATTTCCAAAACCGCTTTTGCGGAGTCATCAACATAGACTTTTACTGTATTCTTTCCAATCTCTATTTTCGCCCTAAACCATTGGTTCGGGTCTGGTGGATTCACTATTTCATTTTCAAATTCACCCGTACAAGTTTCCCTAAGTTTTCTCCAGGTAAATTCCGGGTGATAAATATATTGCAC
>NZ_JBATGR010000225.1:0-8974 GCF_049665975.1 Eudoraea sp. | reverse complement strand
ATAATTTTAAATTGAGCGGTTACTGTTGTATCGGTTATGTCCTGATAAGTGCCGGGCATATTCAATTCATGAGAACTTAAACCTGTACCTGCTTTTGGCGAATAGGGCTGAATTGTGTATCCCTTATAGATAAGTCCTTTGTCGTAAATCTGTTTTAACAGCCACCAAACAGTTTCCATGTATTTGGGTTTATAGGTAATATATGGGTCATCCATGTCTACCCAATACCCCATTTTTTCCGTCAGATCATTCCAGGCATCTGTATAACGCATTACCGCTTTCTTACAAGCCTCATTGTATTCTTCTACGGAAATCTTTACCCCTATATCCTCTTTTGTTATTCCCAGTTCTTTTTCTACACCCAGTTCTATAGGCAGACCATGCGTATCCCAGCCAGCTTTTCGCTTTACCTGAAAACCTTTCATGGTTTTATATCTGGGAAATAAATCCTTTATGGTTCGGGATATTACATGATGAATTCCAGGCATTCCATTTGCAGAAGGTGGGCCTTCGTAGAAAACATAACTTTCTTGCCCCTCCCTTGTAGTAATACTTTTTTCAAAAATATCCCGGGCCTTCCAAAATTGAAGCGTTTCTTCCCCAACCTTAGATAAATCTAATCCCTTATATTCCGTAAATTTCATACAAACGGTTTCCTTTTGGTATAAATTAAGGCTGCAAAATTAAGGAATTAGAATGAAATTATGGGTCTTTCTCAAAAATGTCGTTCTGTAATAAAAATATCAGATTTTTTACTGCATCCCGGAGCTTCTAAAAGCAATGACAAGGTATATAAGTGAAAATAATATAGAAGTATGCAATAGTTTTTAAATTAATTATTCGGCCTTTTTATAATCTTAAAAACGAAAACTTAATCCTAGAACAAAATTAATTCCTGTTGCGGCAATTCCGGATGAATACGGTCGATATCTTTGATTCGTAATATTCTCAATAGCAAATGTTATTTTCAAAGGATTAGCAATCTGATATTGAGATCTTAAATTTAAAGTATACCAGGAAGGTGAATAAGGGTTTCCATCTGCGTCTTTAGCATAGATATAACTTTTATTTATTTCTGAAATAGCAAGGTCATTAAATGATATTTGACCATTATAATTCAGGAAAAGATCTGTTTTCAACCTTTGGTTCCTCCAAATAAGGTGAAAATCGCCAAAAGTTGGTGGCACATGCCTTGCCGGAGTGTCATTGCCATTTTCGTCCTCTTCCATTCCTTCAGTTAAAGTGAGGTTTGATAAAATAGAGAAATTATCTGAAAGAAATGCCTCCAAACCAAATTCGAAACCATACACATATGCATTGGAAGCATTCTGAATGGCCTGCACATTACTTAATTCCCCATTATAAAGAATTTCTTCTTCCCCGTTAAACAGATAATCTCTTCGAACAAGAGCATCTTTCAGATAAGTATAATATGCCGCCCCTTTTAGTACCACTTTATCTTGAAAGTTCTTCTGAACTCCCAATTCTGCGTTATAGGCATATTCCGGTTTCAAATTGGGATTTGGCACTACCACGGACCCCGGTTCAGAATCAAATATCTTACCTATATCGTCAATATTCGGCGCTCTAAAACCAGTCCCTCCGTTAAGTGTGAACTGCAAGTCCGCCTTAGGAAACCAGCTAAATCCTATGTTTCCTGTCAAAGCTCCATTATTCAAATCTGAATTATCAAAAGGAAAAGGATAGAAAGTTGTATCAAAATCTGCATTAATCCAGACATGGCTGTAGCGAATTCCCGCCAACCAAGTGAAATTTGGTTTAGCTTTCAATTCACTATTCATATAAGCTGCCAGGGTCTGCCAGGTAGAACCATCGGGATACCTTGACTGGCCGGGTTCAACAAATCCGGTTTCAATATTGGTTTGCTGCCCATCCGACCCCACTTTGTTAAAAATATATTCAGCTCCATAATACAATCTTAAATTTCCAATCTTTTTATTTTCAAAATCAATATTTAAGGAAAGAGCATCTATGTTTTCATTTGTTGTATAGCGTATAGAATCCTGAAATTGTCTGTCATTTCGGCTTTCCTTAAAATTTTGATAAGCAGTTGTAATTCTTAAACCATCATAAAACTTACCCCTTCCCTTTTTATAGACCTGTAAATTCCCCATAAACCACTTTTGTGGTCCGTAAAACCATTCTGCCGAGCGCAATCCGGTTCCACTGCTATTTGGTCTTATTAATCTGTCGTATCTGGAATAATCTGAAGTACTTGAATAAAACAATCCTAAATCATAGCTCCAATTATTATTAGGCCTATGGGATATTTTTTGCATAAGATTTATCTGATCATATTCTGTTGGGATTTGGATACGGGGATTTTTATTTTCGGCCAATACATCTAGTCCATTCAATCGCTTTACATATTGTTTTCTGAGATAAGAATCCGGACCATGTTGGCCCATTTTCAAATCATTAAAATTATTATATGAAGCGCTGGTTAAAAAAGCCCATTTATGCAACCCCAGGTTAATATCGAAATGTCCGGTATTTTCATCATTCCCAGAAGCGTATCGATAATTAATATTTCCCGAAATATCTAAACTATCAGTGGTTGAAAATTGTGGCTTATTGGTAATGAAATTCATTACTCCACCAATGGCATCACTTCCGTATATTACAGAACCAGGACCAAAAACAACTTCGGTATTCTTTATGACAAAAGGGTCTATGGATATAATATTTTGAATATTTCCACCCCTAAAAATGGCATTATTCATACGCACCCCATCAACTGATAACACAAGTCTGTTTGTTGCAAAACCCCGAATCATAGGACTTCCGCCGCCTAACTGACTTTTCTGGACAAAAATTTTCCCGCTGTTCTGTAAAAGATCTGCTGAAGTCTGTGGATTTGTAAATGCTATTGCCTGTGCATTAATTGAAACTATTTTTTGCGGTATGTCTTTTTTTTGCTGTTCCCATTTGGAAATAGACATCACCACTTCATCAAGCTGTTCTCGCTTTAAACTAAGATAAACCTTGCCTCCTCTCCTAAGAAGTAGTTGCTTGGTGGATCTTTTGGTCTGATAACTAAGGTGCCTTAAAGTAATACGTTCATTACTGTTAAAAACAGATATGTCACATTTTCCATCAAAATCGGACAGGGCAGTCTTTGACTTGTCATTATTGTAAAGAACTGCATTAATTACTGGTTCCTGTGTTTCCACGTCAAGAATCGTTATTTCCTGACCGGATATAACGTTACTAAAAAGAAATAAAACAAAAAAAACTCCCCTATGCATTTTAGCTAAAAACTTCATTCAAAATGGCAAGTGATCTGGGTTTTTTAAATCCGTGCAAATGTACTTCAAAATAGAGTACAAGCGATTGTAATAGTTCTTGCCTGGCTTTTTTACCCATCCTGACTGTATGAATTCTATCAAAATTTATGCCCAAAAATACTTTAAAGAGTTCGAGAGCTTCCTCTTTGAGAATTGGATTTATGCCAGGGAATTCAATAAACGCACCTTCCACCAAATCAAAATAGGGGTAATTCATTTTCCCGGTATCTGGATAAAATCCCAAATACTTTGATAATCCCAATAGAAAAAACAAGTGAAAATTGCTTATGTTATCGTGTGTGTCCAGCCATTGAAGTGATGCTTCCAGAAAATTGAATAAATCTTTATTTTGCTCTTCCTCAAAGATGCTGTTGACCAACATTTCCGCCAAAAATAAAATCATTGCATTTTTGGCAATATCAGTATGAGCAGTTTGGTATGGATAATTGACTTTAGCATCAATAAGTCTTTCCAGGGTCCCTTTGTTTTTGTGATTCACAACTATTTCCAGTTGCGTTAATGGTTGAAAGTAGGCGGTTTTTAATTTACCTTTTCTGGAGGCTAAGATTCCCTTCAGAAGATACGATTTTAATCCATCTGAAAAGGTAAATGCTTTAACAATTAAACTTGTGTCTCCATACTTTAAAGAAGATAGAATTAAAGCTTTTGTAGTAATTTGCATCTATTGCGCTTAGAATAAAGCAAAGATAGGTTGAATTAACAATAAAAATGGATTGGTAATTACAGGAACTGAGCTTTCACTTTTGAGAAAGACTTAGTTTCAATAATTACCAACCACCTATTTATTATTTAGATCACACCTTGTGCTAGCATGGCATCCGCAACCTTAACAAAGCCAGCAATATTAGCCCCTTTTACATAGTTGCAATATCCGTCATCTTCTACTCCATATTCAATACAGGAATCGTGAATATCTTCCATAATACCACGTAACCGTTCATCTACTTCTTCTCTGGTCCAGCTAATTCTTAAAGAGTTCTGAGACATCTCCAAGCCAGATGTAGCCACACCACCGGCATTAGAAGCTTTACCCGGTGCAAATAAGACCTTTGCTTCATGAAAAGCGTGGATAGCTTCCGGAGTAGAAGGCATATTTGCTCCTTCAGCAATGCACATACAGCCGCAAGCAATTAATTCTTTGGCATCATTTCCGTCCAATTCATTTTGAGTAGCACATGGCAGCGCAATATCACATTTCACTGACCATGGCCGTTTGCCTTCATGATAGGTTGCAGATTTATACTTTTTCACATATTCGGATATTCTACCGCGTTTATTATTCTTGAGATCCATAATAAAAGCTAATTTATCATTGTCAATTCCATCCTTATCATAAATATATCCTCCTGAATCAGATAATGTTAAAACTTTTCCCCCCAATTGTAAAATCTTTTCTGCGGCATATTGAGCAACATTTCCAGATCCTGAAACAACAACCGTTTTTCCTTTAATTTCCTCATTCTTGGTCTTTAACATACTTTGGGCAAAATATACAGTACCATAACCGGTTGCCTCAGGACGAATTTTAGATCCACCCCATGATAACCCCTTGCCCGTAAGAACACCGGTGAATTCATTTCTTATTTTCTTATACATCCCAAAAAGGAACCCAATTTCCCTTGCTCCCACTCCAATATCCCCGGCAGGAACATCTGTGTTAGGACCTATATGCCTGCATAATTCTGCCATAAAAGCATGGCAAAATCGCATAACTTCATCGTCGGATTTTCCTTTAGGATCAAAATCTGAACCTCCTTTTCCACCCCCCATCGGTAGGGTAGTTAAACTATTTTTGAACACCTGTTCAAAAGCTAGAAATTTAAGAATACTGGCATTAACTGATGGGTGAAAACGAAGTCCACCTTTATAAGGACCTATTGCCGAGTTCATTTGTATGCGATATCCTCGGTTTACATGTATCTCTCCGTCATCATCTACCCAGGATACCCTAAAGGAAATCAGTCGTTCTGGTTCCACCATTCTTAACAAAATGTTTTTACCGTAATAGATCTCATGTAGGACTATGTAAGGAATTACAGTGTCTGCTACTTCCTGTACGGCTTGAATGAACTCAGGTTCATGACCATTTCGGGTCCTAACCTCGTGCATAAATGCTTCAATAGTTGTGTTCATAATAGAAATGATTAGCTATAATTATTATTGAATTAAAAATTCAAGCGCAAAATTATATCTTTTCTTCAATTTAAAGTAGCTTTTTTTAAAAATATGATAAAAATTATCCGATTGCCTGTTTCAGGTCAGAAATAAGATCTTGGGCATCTTCAATTCCTACACTAAGTCGAATAAGTGAATCAACAACCCCGCTTTTTTCCCGTTCTTTTTTAGGAATGCTGGCATGTGTCATACTTGCCGGGTGACCCGCTAAACTCTCGACCCCTCCTAATGATTCTGCAAGTGTGAAAACCTTTAGCTTTTCGACAATGGCAATGGCATCCTTAAAACTGCTCCCTTTGGGCACAAAGGATATCATTCCGCCATATGCTTTCATTTGTTTTGTTGCAACCTCATGATTGGGATGATCCTTAAACCCAGGCCAGTATACTTTTTCTATTTTAGGATGTGCAAGTAAATACTCGGCAATGTGTTTCCCGTTTTCACAGTGCCGCTGCATTCTTACATGTAATGTTTTAATTCCTCTAAGCACCAAAAAACTATCCATAGGGCCACAAATGGCGCCGCTGGCGTTCTGAATGAAATATAATTTCTCAGCTAATACCTCATCCTTTACAACTAAAGCTCCCACAACCACATCACTATGCCCTCCAAGATATTTAGTAGCAGAATGCATGACTATGTCGGCCCCTAAATCGAGAGGTTGTTGCAAATACGGTGTTGCGAAAGTGTTATCTACTGCCATTAGCAACTTATTGCTTTTGGCCAATTCTGAAACTGCTTTAATGTCAATAACATTCATCATTGGGTTTGTTGGCGTCTCAACCCAAATTAGTTTCGTGTTTGAATTAATATATGCGGCAATCTCAGATACTTCCTGCATCCCTATGAAGTGAAATTTGATTCCATACTTTTCAAAGATCTGTCGGAAAAGACGATAGCTTCCACCGTAAAGATCATTCGTTGATATCACTTCGTCGCCTGGCCCTAATAGTTTAATAACTGCATCCATAGCTGCTAATCCACTGGCAAAGGCCAATCCGAATTTCCCATTTTCAATACTGGCGAGTGCATTTTCCAATGCACTCCTGGTTGGGTTGGCACTACGGGAATATTCATACCCCATATGCTCGCCCGGACTAGATTGAGCATAGGTAGATGTTTGATAAATTGGGGGCATCACAGCACCATAGGCCTTGTCTGGCTTTTGGCCTCCATGAATTACCTTGCTATTAAATCTTAAGTCTTTTTCACTCATAGTACACAATTATATGCACAAATGTATTGTTATCTTTTGGAGAAACCAATGAATCCTTAGTTTTGCAATAGATCCAAATTCAACTAAATGAAGCATGTATTAAGCGGCCTTTTTTTTCTAACCCTTATTATTGGTTGTCAGGATAGTGGTCATATCACTTTTGAAACCTTAACTCTGGCGAATACTAAATGCAAGGAATGCCCTGAAGTTTTTATTGAAGTACCCAGAGCACTGGGAAATAACAAACTGGCCAAATCCATTAATCGTACTTTGAAAGAAGAAGTTATCTCCAAATTAACTTTTGATGATAAAATTAATGCAGAAACTATTGAGGAGGCCATTGATTCGTTTACAAATGGATATTTTGAATTAAAAAAGATCTATCCTGATGAAACTATTGGATGGAAGGCAAAAATAAATGGAATGGTTACCTATGAGGATAAAGAATTCCTAACTATTGAACTGAAATCTTATTTGTTTACCGGTGGCGCCCATGGTTATGGATCAACAAATTTTTTAAACTTTAGTAAAAAAAGAGGGCAGGAAATGGATGACTGGGAGCTATTTAAAGATAAGGAAGGTTTTAAACAGTATGCTGAAACCCAATTTAGATTACAGCAAGATATCCCGGCAAATACACCCATCAATAGTACGGGGTTTATGTTTGAGAAAGACAGTTTTTATTTACCTGAAAATATTGGTTTTACTGAGAAAGGACTCAAACTATTGTATAATCAATATGAAGTGGCCTCCTATGCCGATGGTCCAATAGAACTGACTCTTCCTTATAAGGATATCCAAAAATTTTTATCTGGGAACGTCAAAACCTAGAAAGCCCCTTCTTTTAACAGAATTTTTTCCAAAGAAAGTATAACTCCAAGGTGCAAGCCTTCATGATATAGATTGTAAGATAAGGCGTCTTCAACATTACGCAATATAACCTTGGTGCTGGTCTTATATTCATTATACTCCTTGAATACCCCATTTTCATAATCCTCCTGGGCCCATTCTGCGGTAGAAAGCAAAAAAGCGGCAATATGATCTAACTCTTCATCCGTGGGACTAATATCGGGCAAGGTCCCTTTTCTGAATTTTTGAACCAGCGAATCATCAATACGCGTAGGGAGATTGCTAAATTTGTAAACAAGTATTTGTTGCGTTGCAACGATATGAGCGATATTCCACCAAATATTATTGCGATAGCCTTCCGGTATTTCAAATAGAAGTTCAGGAGGAGTTCGTTTTAATATTTTGTATAGTATCTTCCTGTTTTGAAGGGTAATGTCAAATATTTTTTCCAATGCGTGCTTTTTTTACGATTAGTAACAAGGTGTTATTAAATAATAAAAATAGCACATTCATTTAAAAATAATTGGCAGTAGTTGTTATAATTTTGAATTCGATAAAAAATAGTCATGAAGAAAATTTATTACTTAAGTAGTTGTGATACCTGCAAGCGTATTTTAAATGAACTGAAACCTCTAGTCGATATTGAGCTTCAGGATATTAAATCAGATCCAATTAACACTGAGCAATTGAAAGTTATGCGAAATTTAGCAGGTAGTTATGAAGCCTTGTTTAGCAAAAGAGCACGCCTATTTAGTGAACGCCAATTAAAACACCAGCAACTTCAAGAAAAGGACTATGAGACGCTGATATTGGAACATTATACATTCTTAAAAAGACCTGTTATTTTGGTTAATAATCAAATATTTATTGGCAATAGCAAAAAGGTAATTGCTAAAGCCAAAGAAACTATTGATTCTTGAGTAAGCGAACTCTCGCCATATTAGCTGCCTTAGGTGCTACAACAATTTATGGATTAAACCATACTATTGCAAAAGGAGTGATGCCGGTATATATTACGCCTTTCGGGTTTATAATGCTTAGGGTATTAGGTGCCACATTCTTGTTTTGGAGTATTTCTTTTTTGGCGCCAAAAGAAAAAATAGAAAGGAAGGACTGGGGTCGGGTAATGCTGTGTTCACTCTTTGGCATGGCAATTAATATGCTGGCATTTTTTAAAGGTTTGGATTTGTCAACTCCCATAAATAGCGCTGTTCTTGTAACTACCACCCCAATAATAGTTGTTGTATTATCTTTTTTTTTAATTAAAGAAAAAATTAGATCGCTCAAAATAGTCGGGATAGTTATTGGTCTTGCAGGAGCCCTTTTTCTTGTTCTTTATGGTAATGAAATTAGACAAGACGCATCAAATATCCCTTTAGGCAATACCCTCTTTTTGCTTAACTCT
>NZ_JBATGR010000224.1:0-2782 GCF_049665975.1 Eudoraea sp. | reverse complement strand
TTTTTTACGTAAAGATGTTCATAAGCCTGATTTTCAAACCTGGGTGAAGGCTCCGAACGGATGTATTTTCGTTTTATTCGACCTTTTTTTTGAACTTCATTTAGAAAAATAATATACGGCTTTAATCCTGCCTGATGCGCAAGTATTTCACGCAGGGTTAGCTCACTTTTGTTCCTTACATGTTTCCAGGGTTTCCAATACGTAGAAAACGGCACATCTAAATCAAGTTTTCCTTCGTCATATAGTTTCATTAAGGCAAGCAAGGGACCTGTAATTTTTGTAACGGACGCAAGGTCATAGATGGCGTTCAGGGCTACTGGCTGGATACTGTCGTAAGTATAAAAGCCATAAGCTTTATGAAAAATGATATCACCTTTTTTCGCAACTAAAATCTGGGCGCCGGGAGAAGCATGGTTTTTAATTCCATTGGTGATAATAGAATCTACTTTTTGGTCAGTTTCCTTTGAAACCCTATCTATTGGGATAGATCTACTGGTAATTTTGTTAAGGGGATTATGTGAATTTGAATTTTCTTCAGAATTATCCTGCGCGTAGGACTTAGAAAATAAAATACCAAATAGTATTAAAATATAAAACCGATACTTAAAAAATAGAATTTTTGCCATAGGAGTGTATGGTAAAGTATTGGTAGAACGCAGGCTAACCCATTAATTTTACTGCATCTTTTGCAAAATAGCTGGCAATGATATCTGCACCTGCCCGCTTTATTGAGATCAACTGCTCCATCATAACGGAATCATGATCCAGCCAGCCTTTTTCTGCGGCTGCTTTAAGCATGGCATATTCTCCAGAAACCTGATATACTGCCACGGGCACTTCTACTTCATCTTTTATTTCTCTTACAATGTCCAGATAACAAATTCCAGGTTTTACCATAATAATATCAGCCCCTTCATCAACATCCATATGTGCTTCTTTTATGGCTTCTATTCTATTTGAAGGATCCATTTGGTAGGTCTGCTTATCTTTAGGAACATTGTCCTTTTTTACAGGAGCTGACTCCAAAGCGTCGCGGAACGGGCCATAAAAGCCACTTGCATACTTGGCGCAATAAGACATGATTCCGGTATTGGTTAATTCCTCATCTTCCAAAGCTTCTCTGATAATTTGTATCCTGCCATCCATCATATCACTGGGAGCAACAAAGTCTGCACCTGCCTCAGCATGTGAAATACTCATTTGTGCCAAAATCTCACTTGTCTCGTCATTAAGAATCTGACCATTAGCAACAATACCATCATGCCCATATGACGAATATGGGTCCAGAGCAACATCTGTCATAACCAACATATCGGGACAAGCGCTTTTAACCGAGTTAATTGCACGTTGCATTAAACCATGTTCATTTAGAGCTTCTGTTCCTTTATTATCCTTGAGTGATTCGGGCACTTTAACAAAAAGCAGAACAGCACAAAGGCCCATGCTCCAAAGTTCTTTTGCCTCTTTACCCAGATTATCGAGACTTAACCTATAGTAGTTAGGCATTGAAGGAATTTCTTCCTTAATTCCATGGCCTTCAACAATAAATAATGGGACTAAAAAGTCGCTGGGAGTTAAAATTGTTTCACGAACCAAATGTCTGATGGCATTATTTGCTCGTAATCTTCTATTTCTTCGAAGTGGATACATTGGTTTTATTTTAAGTTAAAGGTAACAGAAATGAATATATTCTAAATAATAATCTCACCTTTTAAATATGGAACCGCCCTCCCGGCAATTTTAACCCGTTTGTCCAGGAATTCACAATAAATATCACCGCCTCTTTTGGATAACTGTTTGGCTGCAAGTTTAGATTTTCCAAGGACCCTGGACCAATAGGGTATTAGGCTGGTATGGGCTGAGCCGGTAACGGGATCTTCATTGACTCCACATTGGGGAGCAAAAAAACGCGATACAAAATCTACATTGTCTCCAGGGGCGGAAACAATTACCCCCCGGGCATCTAGTTTATTGAGCAAAAAGAAATTGGGGTTCAATTGTTCAATGTCTTTCTGTGTATTATAAATAAGGAGATAGTCGGTCTTTCCTTTTAACGTATAAACCGGAGTCTTACCAATTGCTTCGTTAAGAGCTTGGGTTGGTTTTACAGGTTTAATTTCATCTGTTGGGAAATCCAATATTAATAGTCCATTTTCACCTTTTTCTACCTTTAATTTTCCACTTCTAGGTGAAAAAAACTCAATAAATGGGTCATTTAAATCATAATTATTAAATAAAACATAAGCCGTAGCCAGGGTCGCATGTCCACACAAATCTACTTCCAACTCAGGTGTAAACCATCTAATAATATATTGAGCACCATCTTTAACGGCAAATGCGGTTTCCGCAAGATTATTTTCCATGGCAATTTTTTGCATTATGCTATCTTTTATCCAGTTTTCCAGGATACAAACAGCGGCAGGATTACCGGAATACAACCGATCTGTAAAGGCATCTATTTGAAATATTTTTTGTAGCATTCTAAGAAGTATTTGCTTCTAAATTACAATTAAAAGCTATCAAACCCATGATCTTGGATTCTCCAATACTTTAATTAATCTGGCCTCCTCGCTGCCTCGATCCGGATGATGATCGTACTTCCATTGAACATGCGGAGGTAAGCTCATAAGAATACTCTCAATACGGCCATTTGTATTTAATCCAAAAAGTGTACCCTTGTCGTGAACCAGATTAAATTCAACATAGCGACCACGACGAATTTCCTGCCAATCCCTTTGTTTACTGGTATAATCGAGGGACTTTCTTTTTATAACAATTGGTA
>NZ_JBATGR010000223.1:0-4134 GCF_049665975.1 Eudoraea sp. | reverse complement strand
ACCCCAATTGATTTTGATAAGTTATTAAATCTGGACGGCCATGTAAGTATCCAGAATAGCCCTTCAAACGACGAAATAATTGCTGTGGTCGATATTGGTATCAACGCAAATTAAATTTCCTTGACGTAAAAAATAGTAAGAACCCTGGCCATATTTAAATGTCAGAGTTTTTTGTTGGTATAAAAAGTACTATATTAAAGACCTTCCTCGTTAACATTTTCCTCAGGAAGTTCCGAAACCTTACCCAAATATTTTATAAAATTCCGTTGCGCACTATTTATATGCATATGGCTGGTTAAATTGGGATACATGGTAAGCGATACCTGGAACACTTCTGTATCCTGCCTGATTGTAAAGGTAACCTCATAGGAATTTTTCTTAGCATTCCTCCTGCTCTTCCAATTATCAGGTATGCCATTAAACTCTATAGCGCTACCAGTACCATAACCAGCGGTTACTTGTTGAACTCCAAAATACGGCAGATACGCGGAAACGGTATCTCCTTTTACTTTCAAATAATTAGGGTTTCCTGTTAAATTAATATTGCTGCCCGAGTTTCCCGGAAGGAACAACCCACTATTTGCCAAACTGTTCATAGCATTATTGGTAGACGGTTGCGCCATTTCAGATTCAATTTGAAACGATTTTTTAGTAACTAAATTCTCCAAAATCTGGTCTTCTATACCTGATGCTGATGTTGCCGCTTTTTCAGAGCTTCCACAGCTCCAGAAAATGGCCATTAAACCCAATATAACTAATCCATTTTTCATCTCTCTTTGTTATAAAATACTGTTATTCAATAATATACGACATATAATATGCTATTTTATTAAAATTATGATAAAACTTTTGCCTTCCTCCCCTTAGCTTAAACGTTTCCGAAGTAATCGTTGCTTATACCAAAGGTTTAACAACAAACCCCCTATAATCATTGCAATCCCCACAAAACTCCAGACATAATATTCTTCACCTAAAAAAACTATTCCAACAATTACCGCAAAGAATACTTCTAAATATTTTAATGGTGCAATCAAATTTGTTTCTCCCATTTGAAATGCTTTGGTCATGAATAGTTGACCAAAATACCCAAAAACACCAAGGCTTAGCAATAAAAACCAATCGATCCCCACAGGAGTTTTCCAATCAAAAATAGCGCCGATACCTCCTACGATCACCGCTATACACATAAAATAATTCACAATTACGACCGGATACTCTCTGCTACCAATCCGTCTAATAATAATATAAACCAACCCACTAAAAACTGAAGAAACCAAAACCAGGGCCAAACCAATAAGCGGAATGTTTTTGTCAAATCCTTTTAACACAATTACACCTAAAAAAGAGATCAAAAAAAATAACCATTGTATGGGTCTAACGTTTTCCCTGAGTAATAAAATGGCGAAAATGGCGGCAAAAATAGGTGCAATATATCGCATTCCAACAGCTGAACCCAGTGGTATATAATGTATGGCCATAAAAAATAAAACCATTGAAGTAGAGCCTACTAATCCTCTTAATACCAAAAGTTTACGATGTGTTCCTAAGATAGGAATACCTTTACTTAACAAATAGCCAAATGTAAAGAAAAGAGAACCGAGCGCCCTAAAAAAAACCAATTGGTAGGCACTATAAGTAGTCAGGAATTTCAAAAGCCCATTCATGACCGTAAAGGCCAGGGTGCTCAATAGCATATAATAAATTGCCTTTTTGAATTCCATTAATGGGTTTAAATTGGTAAAGGTAAAGATAGGATAAGTGCAAATCCCCGCCTATATATTGATCGCTGCTTATGTTGGAAAGTCCCCTTAGAAATGATCTAACAAAACATAAGCGATTTTTATCTTACTACCATCTTTACTAACATCAGTCCAGGCAAAATAGGCTTTATCGCCGAGCAATTCCATTTGAGGAAACCCAGTTTTACGCGACCCTTCCATTTGGGCAATTATTATAGATTCAGATTTCTTACCAGAGCTGGTAATTTTTACGGCCTTTAGCTGTGCCCTGCTGTTTTTAGATTCCATCCAGCTTACAATTGCTGTATCGGCGTTCAGTAATACTACATCTACCCTTCCAATTGCATCTGCCTCATCTACTTGTATCGGGGGACCAAAATGTTCGCCTCCATCATTTGAAAACACCAGATTTACCTTAGCCTGATCTCCTGCAGCTGTAAACCAGGCGACGGCCAGATTATTTCTCAAACTCGCCACTTTTGGACCATTTACAGGGCATCCATTTATTTTCCAGTTATCGTTATATATCGTTTTAGGAGCTGTCCATTTGCCTGCTACTTGTCTTACAATGCTCATGTCCCTTATTTCTTCCTCAGAGCGGTCTCTGTAAATCACTACGGGTCCGTTGGTAGTGATAGCGGCGGTGGTCTGACAGCAATCGCAGGTTCGGATATCCAGGAGGGTTTCTTCTCTAACTTCTCCCCTTTCAGATAAGATGGCAGCTCTTAGCGTCATGGCGCCACGGGAACCGTCCGCCTTTTCCCCGGTATTTCGGCCATCGAGCCAGGTTATAAAAAAGGAATTATTCTCATAGGGCACCGCACTTACAAATCCATGTTCGGTGAGGGTGCCATCAGTATGTAAAGGTAGATTGATTGTCCAGCTTTTGGATCCCTTCGGGAGTACATTCACCTTTACATCATAAGAATACGTATCAGGAGAAGATTTCTTTAGTACATGAGATAATAAATGGCCCTTATTCTCCACAATCATTGGGAAATCTGCCCAATTCACAAACCAGTCGTTCCCCTGTAGGATTTGATGTGAAGGCTGCCATTCTCCTCCCTTCAGTTTGGCATATTGCAGGCTTGCCAGGGTATCCTCCCTCATTTCTACCCAGGACATCAGCAATTTATCTCCGTTGGAAAATAAATTAGGTAATGAACTATTCTTTCCAGACGGAGAATCTATAAGATGTAATACTTCCACCTCCTTTTTTGGAGATTCGGTACAGGAAATAAGCAATCCAATTAAAAGTGTAAGCGTGTAACCCGTAAATTTTTGCATTTAATGAGTGTCTTTTAATTTTTGAATAACTTCAGGCGAATCCCAGACTACGCCTCCAACAATTTTTTCTACCTTCTCCCCTGCCTCATTATAAATATATGTTGTTGGCAGAGTAGTAATTTCCTGTTCGGACCAGGAGCCATTATATTTAATAAATTTTAAATCGAAACCTCGTCTTATCTGAAAAGCTTTAATGACAGGTAAAGGCTGGTCTGAAGCTAATAAGAATATGTAATTTTCCTTTTCCAAAATGGCCTGTGAACGTTGCATGGATGGCATCTCTTCCAGGCATGGTCTGCACCAGGTAGCCCAAAAATTCAGGATTATTCTTTTCCCCTTATAATCAGCAAGTGAGAGTGGATTTCCTTCAATATCTTCAAACTGACTTTCAGGCGTGGCCAGTTTTTCGGCAACAGCGGATTCTCCTTCGTCGGTTTCCTCTTCCTTAACAACCATTTTACAACTTATGAGGAGTACCAGAATGATAGCCAGTGCGGAAACTTTTAAACGCATATATTCTTTTAATTTCGGGTGAAAGTAAAGAAATTTACGAACAAAAAGAAAAGGATTTAGTCCAAAATCAATCCGGTTAAGCTACTCTTCAATCTCTTCAAACTTGTTGTTTGCCAGTAAAATTTTATTGAGCTTTTTGGAGCCATTATTCTTGTAGAGATCACGTATGAGTTTTTGTCGTTTGCCCTCTGAAAGGTCCAGAGAATCAATCATTGCCCTCATCATAAGTATTTCTTTTCGTCGGGTCTCTTCGGCCGCCAGATAATTTGGTTCAAATTTAAACAACACGGGGCCTTCTTCCTCTTCTGCCTGTAATCTAGCTTCTTTTTGAGGACTTTTTTGGGCAAAAAGATTATTTGCCCCAAAAAGGTACAATCCCGCACATAGCAGAAACATTGGAATTTTATTCATTTTAAGTGTCTCGTGTTCTGTTACAAATTAAGCTTTTTTATCGTAATGGCTATAGTCGCCTAAATTTAGGTTCGTTTATCTTGTCAATACCGCTTTGGGGCGATGTTTAACACGGGTTATTCAGGTTGAATGGTAAGAGTGCACTGGTTGTTACCCATTACCCTTTCTTCAGATTACGTTTTAC
>NZ_JBATGR010000222.1:0-5018 GCF_049665975.1 Eudoraea sp. | reverse complement strand
CTATTCATAAGATTTACCAAAATGGCAATCAATGCAATCACAACAAAAACAAAAACAGCAATCATTATCATGCCGTTACTCCAATCAACTAAAGGAATAGTTATTAAATTCATATCACAGAAAACTTATTATTTTATTAATACATGCAGGTTTTAAATACAAAATTTAAGGTTTATCCCCCTTTTTCATCTTGCATGAATTTAAACCGAAAAGACCATAAAGCGGACAAAAGCCTGTTAGACTGGTCAATACAAAAACAGCAGCAACCGCTAATAAAATATAAGCAAGCGCCCCCTCAATTAACTCGTAGTAGACCAATAAGGCAATAACAACGGCAATGGTAAAGCGAACAATCTTATCGATTCTTCCCATGTTTCGTTTCATAATTCTACCTTTTAAAAAGGCAAAAAAATGCTTTCACCTTTAATTTCCACCTTTAAAAGTAAGATGAGGACCGAACACAAACCATGATATAAATCATATTACTGCGTAGTGGGGCAGATATAATTGGTTACCTCCATTCCTGCCTTTTTCATCTCAGCAATACCGCCCGTAATGTCTACCAAATTGTGTATACCCCTGCCTTTAAGAATAGAAGCAGCAATAACAGACCTGTAACCTCCTGCACAATGAACGTAAAAAGTTTCGTCCCTGGGTAATTCAGCCAAATGATCGTTTAATATATCCAATGGGGTGTTATTTGCATCAACCAGATGTTCTGCATTAAATTCGCTTTCCTTCCGAACATCAAAAATTGGTAAATGTTTATTTTTTAATACCTCTTTGGCTTCTTCTGCGGATAATGCGATGATCTTGTCTATATCTTTACCCGCTTTTTCCCAGGCTTCAAAACCACCCTTTAAGACACCTAAGGTGTTATCGAATCCTACCCTTGACAAGCGTGTTACTGCCTCCTCTTCCTTTCCTTTCGGCGTCACCAATAATATGGGTTGTTTAACATCGGCAATCAAAGCGCCAACCCATGGTGCAAAGTCCCCGTTCAAACCAATAAAAATGGATCTTGGAATATGCCCTTTTACAAATTCTTCCTGGTTCCGCACATCCAGTACAAGAGCCCCGGTTTCATTCGCTGCCAATTCAAAAGCATCCGGTGAAAGTGCTGCCATACCTCGTTTTAAAACATCACCTATATCTTCATATCCTTCCTTATTCATTTTTACATTTAAAGGGAAATATTTAGGTGGCGGAAGCAGGCCATCGGTAACTTCATTTACAAATTCCTCCCGTGTCATATTAGCTCGCAGTGCGTAATTCATTTGTTTTTGGTTCCCCAGGGTATCTACTGTTTCTTTCATCATGTTCTTACCACATGCCGAACCGGCGCCGTGCGCAGGATAAACAATTACATCATCCGCCAAAGGCATAATTTTACTTCGTAAACTATCAAACAAAAGTCCGGCAAGGTCTTCTTTGGTCATATCAGCCGCTTTTTGAGCAAGATCAGGTCTTCCTACATCACCTAAAAACAAAGTGTCTCCGGAAAAAATAGCGTGGTCTTTACCTGTTTCGTCCCTTAACAAATAGGTAGTGCTTTCCATAGTGTGGCCGGGGGTGTGGAGTGCCTTAATTGTTATATTGCCAAGTTGAAATTCCTGACCATCTTTAGCTATGATTGCCTCAAAAGCAGGATTGGCATTGGGGCCGAAAACAATAGGAGCTCCTGTCTCCTTAGACAATGTTACATGCCCGCTTACAAAGTCGGCATGGAAATGGGTTTCAAAAATGTATTTTATTTCAGCTTTATTCTTTTTCGCCCTGTCTATATAAGGAATTACTTCGCGTAAGGGGTCAATTATAGCTACCTCACCATCACTTTCTATATAATACGCTCCTTGTGCAAGGCATCCGGTATAAATCTGTTCTATTATCATTTCTTTTTCTTAAATTTTTTTCAAAAATACTGCTTATTGCTTTAAAATCAGTAACATTAGTTACTGGGTTCATTCCGCTGATAAGCCACTCTTTCATGTTCGCCAGAGGCGTTCTCAGGATGATCAAAGTAGGCCACAGCTTCTTTTATTTTGACGAATAGGAATTTTCTGGGTAGTACCTTACTTATCCCACTCCTGAAAATGATGTCTCTTGTGGGGCCAATAGCACCTGCAATATAGAACTGAATTCCATCATTTCTAATTTTTTTAATGACTTTAGTCAACATTCTGGTGGCAGTGGAATCTATATAATTAATAGCTTCCGCATTTAATATTACACCTTTTAAATTATCCCCTTTATTTTCCATATACTTATAAAGCTGATTTTTGAAATAATCTGAATTCCCAAAGTATAATTGGGAATCAAAACGTACAATGAGCAGATCATCCCGCAAGACAACTTCATCTTCAAAGCGTGAAATATTTTTATAATAGTCCGAATCTTTTATTTTACTCAAAACTGCGAAATGAGGCTTGGAAGTCCGGTAAACCATCAATAAAAGAGAGAGTAGTACTCCCGTAAGAATGCCCTGGGTAATTCCGATAAACAGGGTTATCAAAAATGTGAGAATCAAAACAATAAATTCATCTTTTCTATAGATCCACAACCGTTTTGCATATTCTAAATCGATCAAACCAAAGACAGATACCATAATAATACTTGCAAGAATTGCATTTGGCAAATAATAAAAAAGGGGCGTAAGAAACAGGAGCGTTATTAAAACCAGTATCACCGTAAACAATCCGGAGAGTGTGCTTTTTGACCCGGATTCATCATTTATCGCAGATCTGGAAAAGCTTGCTGCTACAGGATAGGACTGAAAAAAGGAACCTAACATATTTGCGGAACCCAGTGCTACAAATTCCTGATTGGCATCAATCAGATCTTCCTCATTCTTCTCTTCAATACCCTTGCCAATTGAAATTGCTTCAAGATATCCAATCAGGGCGAGTGTTAGTGCAATAGGCCATAGTTGCCTTATATTATCCATTTCAATAACCGGTAAAACAAATCCAGGCAATCCTTCAGGGATTGTGCCAACTATCTCAATGCCCAGAGATTCCATATTTAAAAAATACACTGCTAATATCCCAAGAACAACAATGATTAGAATCCCCGGAATATGTCTGCTCCATTTTTTAAAGCCAATTAGCAGGAAAATACCAACTAAACCAATAGCCAGATCATAAAAATTAGTCTCAGGAAATTTTTGAAGGGCATTTAGAAAAATTCGGTGAAACTGATTACTCCCTTCTATATCTACGCCAAGTAAGTGCTTTAACTGGCTAAAAATTATAATCACGGCAGCAGCAGATGTAAATCCGCTGATTACAGGTTTGGCTAAAAAGGTAACCAGGTACCCCATTTTAAAAATGCCTAAAACAAATTGAATGGCGCCTACCATAAAGGCGAGTAAAATGGCAAGAGCAATATAGTTTTCCAATCCAACGATTGCCAGGGTTCCCAACCCTGCGGCTACCAGCAAAGAATCCATGGCAACTGGTCCAATGGCAAGTGATCTTGAAGTGCCAAAAAACACATACACCAATACGGGCATTAAGGAGGCGTACAAGCCATAAACAGGAGGTAAACCGGCTATCATGGCATAGGCCATTCCTTGTGGAATAAGCACTATGGCTACATTAAAACCTGCCAGGATATCTTTTGGAAGCTCTTTCCTTTTATAGCTTCGCAGTGTTTGCAGAATTGGGAAAAATTTTCGCATTAATCAAAAGTACTATTTAATCAATAAATGAAAGGCTTCCCAATTAGAATTCCTTGTAAGTAAGAACCAAAAGATTATTATTGCTATTGCTTAAAGTAATCTCTTTTGTAAAAAACAGCCAGTTCTTCTGTAAGTACAAGAACCTCGGGTTTGTCCTTGCGTAATATTACCTGCCAGTTATTAAAAACTTCCCAATTGTCATCTTTAAAAATTACCGGTCCATATTCAGAGATAAGTTTCTGTCTTATGCGATCTTCCTCCCCCTTACCGGTTAGTATCCACAAAACATTGAGTTTACCATCTCCGAAACGAGCCTCAAATTTTCTGGGAAAACCGGCATATTCAATTCCAAAACAATCTATTTGCAATTGTGCATTAGGGTCACTCCCATCCAATTCCATAGTAAAGGTGAAATCAGATTCTCTTTCTAAATTGGGTTTTAATTGATCTAAATTACCCCCCAATTTTATAAAATCCGGTATTTTCCCGGAAGTGTAAGGACTTTTTTGTCGCTCTTGGTTCGAAAGCAAATAAGGGTTATCCCAGGTGAATAAATTTGGATGCATAGCATCTTCCGTTAAAACCCAAACTTTGTCTTCTGAAGGTTTGGTAACAATATGATCTTTTGGATAGAATCTATAATCCATATAGTTCTGAACCGTATCTTTTGTTATAGCGGTTATTGCCTCAATCGCATTCCCATGAGCCTGAATATATACCAGTTTATCATCCGCAAATGTAAATACCAACTCGGAAATAGTACCGTAACCGGATTTGTAATTACTGCAAACCAGATGCGCTTCAAGGTCTTTGGATAAAGGAAAGGTGGGATTTTCTATTTCAAATAATTCCATTTTTTCGGCAAATGGTTCTATTTTGTCCATTGCACCTTCGAGAGATTCCTGTAATTGAACCCCATTAAAAAGCAATTCAATTTGTGCATTGCACGTACTTATTCCTATTAAAACCAGAATTACTGTCAGGATTAATGATAATTTCATCTTTTCTTTAATTTATTATTTAATACTATTAAAGATGAACTTTCCTGCAACTTGTTACAGATTTAATAAAGACATAAGTCTATAACGCCAGTACTTTTATATGGTTTCGGCTGAGTTCTATTTTACCTTCTCTCTCCAGGTTTTTCAACAGCCTTGACACGACGACTCGTGAAGTATGTAAATCACGGGCCACATCCTGATGTGTGGAATATATAATATCATCATTGGTTACCATTGCTCTGTCTTTAAGATACTTCATTATGCGCTAATCCATCTTCATAAATGCCAAAGTATCTATCGTTTCCAGCAATTCTGACATTCTGGTATGGTAACTATCC
>NZ_JBATGR010000221.1:0-1870 GCF_049665975.1 Eudoraea sp. | reverse complement strand
TAGTTTGAAACAATGGGTAAAAAAAATTACCTTTGCCAGCGCTTGCAAATGGTGGTTGTAGCTCAGCAGGTTAGAGCGCTGGATTGTGGTTCCAGAGGTCGCCGGTTCGAACCCGGTCTTCCACCCTCATTAATTTTCTAAAGCCCTGTCATAAATTATGGGGCTTATCTTTTAAGCTTATTTCGATTAGCCTGGAAATTGGAAATGAATTAATTATTCCTACTATATTATAATCTTTACTTAGATGGGGTAACATCTACCTCAATACGCATATCCCTGTTCGCAATTTCCCAGGCAGTATAGAAGATTAATCGCGTGCGGTTTTCCAGTAAGTCATAGTTTATTTTATTCGGTGTGTCACCGGGTCTGTGATAATCTTCATGGGTACCACTAAAATAAAAAATGACAGGAATATTATTTTTCGCAAAATTGTAATGGTCGCTCCGGTAATAAAAACGATTGGGGTCATTTTCATCGTTATAGGTATAATCAAGGTTCAGCTGTGCATATTTATCATTAACTTCTTCGGATAGGTTATGAAGTTCCGAACTTAATTTATCGGAACCAATTAGATACAAGTAATTACCGTTGCTCTCATGTTTAGGATCAATACGCCCTATCATATCTATATTAAGGTTGGCAACAGTTTGAGACAAAGGAAATACAGGGTCATTATCTGTATAGTATTTTGATCCAAGTAATCCTTTTTCTTCACCGGTAACATGCAGGAATACTATAGATCTTTTTGGTCCGTTTCCCGTATCTGCAGCCTGTTTAAAAGCTTCGGCAATTTCTAGCATAGCAACTGTTCCGGAGCCATCGTCATCCGCACCATTATTAATGTCACCATTATCATTGACTCCAATATGATCTAAATGTGAAGATATGACTATAAACTCATCAGGTTTTTCAAAACCACGAATAATTGCCGCAATATTTTCAGAAGATACGGCCTCATTATTACTTTTAATATTAAGAGATATTGGCTGTGGAATTATTCCTGAATTCTGTGCTTCCTTTATGGCAGGGAATATATTTTTAATCATGGTTTCACTAAGGAAAACTAATGCGGCATCGTTTTCTTCAACCTTAATTTCCATTTTCATTTTATCACTCCCTTTCAAATAGTCATAATATCTTTTATAACGGCCGTAATTGTCCGGATCATAATATAGTACCCCTTTGGCTCCTTTATCTCTGGCCAATTTTATTCTGGCTCCTGCAGCATCAGACTTATTACTCCAAACAGATTTTTTAGAATTTCCTGAAATCAAGTAGGTGCCGTCTTTTTTCACAGGCTCCCCTGCCTTAATTAAAATAAGTTTTCCCGATACATCCAATCCTTCATAATCGGAGTAACCCGTGTCTTCAATTCCATAACCTGCATAAATAATTTCGTTGAAATTTCCTTCAATAGGTGTAAATGTTAAAAAATCGTTTCCTAACTCATATTTAGTCGCTCCCGCCATTATGGAGCCCACAGGCAATTTGGGGAATACCAAAGGAACTTCCTGCAAATAATCACCATCCTCTTTCGCCGCCGGGACTCCCATTGCCTTATAATTAGCCTGCAAATAGTCCACCGCTTTTTTTTGTCCGGGTTGACCTGTTTCCCTGCCCTCAAATTCATCTGAAGCATAGATATACAAATGTTCTTTTAACTCTTTTTCGGTAATCGTTAGTGCATAAACCCGCGGATCTGCAGATACACTTGTAATAGCAGTATCAGCTAGTTCTGCAACTGTTTTCTGGGACGAGTTACAGGCTACAAAAAGTGCAAAGACAATAAAAAGTATATTTTTCATAGTATGATTTTGCCGTACGTAATAAAATTCCACAAAAATAGTGAAAAGTAAGTGAATTGTAAGAA
>NZ_JBATGR010000220.1:0-3196 GCF_049665975.1 Eudoraea sp. | reverse complement strand
GTACTGTTGATGATAATAATGATGGTATTGCAGACGGTACTCATATTGGTTTTGGTTTCCTTAAAGGACAACAATATGGCCCTGACGGTACTCCTCTCACAGATAGAGGTGGTGCGCCTTTAAACTTCTCAAGAGAATTTGTAAGCGCAGTTGATGGGCAACCAAACCTTCTTGATAATGATGAAGTAACAGGTATAAGGGTGCTTAAGTACGGCCCGCGACATGGCGGTTTCACTTCACATGAAATCTTCTTCAGATATTCGGATGCACATTTAATGAAGGCAGAAGCTATGCTTAGAAGCAGTGGTGATGCAACAGCAATGGTTAACGAATTACGTGTTTTACGTGGTGCAACGCCATTAGGTAGTGTATCAGAACAAAATTTGATCGATGAAAGAGGTAGAGAACTATACATAGAGTTTTGGAGACGTAATGATTTAATAAGATTTGGTCAATACACCCGCGATTGGGAATTTAAAGATCCTGCCGCTGTTGGGAATTCAGATCGTGAATTATTCCCTATTCCTGCTACTCAGATTATTCTTAATCCTAATCTTGTTCAGAATCCGGGATACTAAGAAGTTCTTTAAGTTTATTTTTTAAAAAACCCTGATCTATATGATCAGGGTTTTTTATTTTTAATGACTTGCCATATAACCCTAAAAACAATATCTTAAGCTGTCAAAAATCAATCAAAAAATGTACACTTTAGGCTACGATCTTGGAAGTTCTTCAATAAAAGTAGCTTTAGTGGAGATAGCTTCAGGTAAAAGCCTGGCTGTAATAAGTGAACCTAAAAAGGAAATGGATATGCTCGCTCCCAACAAAGGTTGGGCAGAACAGAATCCTGATGATTGGTGGACTCATATATGCAAAGCCACAAAACAATTACTAAAGGAAACCAATATTCAACCCAATGAGATAAAAGGTGTTGGCATTTCTTATCAAATGCACGGACTTGTCATTGTTAATGAAGGTGGTATTCCTCTTCGAAATTCAATTATCTGGTGCGATGGCAGAGCGGTTGATATAGGTAAGAAAGCATTTGATGAACTAGGTCACGATATCTGTTCACATAAACTTTTAAATTCCCCGGCAAACTTTACAGCATCTAAACTAAAATGGGTGAAGGAAAATGAACCCGAACTTTATAAAAACAGTTTTAAGGCCATGCTTCCCGGCGATTATATAGCTTACAAATTAAGTGGAAAAATAAATACTACTATTTCTGGTCTTTCGGAAGGTATCTTTTGGGATTTTGAAGAGGAGCAAATTGCCAGTTGGCTTTTAGATTATTATGGTATAGCTGAAGACCTTATCCCTGAAATTGTAGACACCTTTTCAGACCAGGGTCATATCACCTCCAAAGGAGCCATGGAAACCGGTCTCAAAGAAGGAACTCCTATTCTTTACCGCGCTGGTGATCAGCCTAATAACGCCCTCTCATTAAATGTATTTAATCCTGGTGAAGTAGCGGCCACCGGTGGTACATCGGGAGTGGTTTATGCTATCACAGACAACTTGTCTGTGAAAGAAAGTTCTCGTGTCAATAATTTTGCACATGTTAACTATGCAACCAACAACAGACGCATAGGAAAATTATTATGTATCAATGGGGCAGGAATTATGTACAGATGGTTATTAAATAACTTAGAAGTTGCGTCCTACCAGGAAATGAATGAGCTAGCCGCCCAGGTACCCATTGGCGCAAAAGGAGTTATTATTTTACCTTTCGGAAATGGCCCGGAACGCATGTTAGAGAACAAAGATTTAGGGGTTCAAATCAAGAATGTAAACCTAAATATCCATACGAAAGCTCATCTTTGTAGAGCTGCTCTTGAAGGGATTGCTTTTTCTTTTGTTTATGGAATTGAAATACTTAAAACAGATGGTATAAAAGCAAAGGTAATCAGGGCAGGTAACGATAATTTATTCAGGTCTCCCATTTTTTCCACTACCATAGCTACATTAATCGAACAGGATATTGAAATATATAATACCACCGGCGCCATAGGTGCAGCCAGGGCATGTCAGTTGTTCGATGGCAATTATACGGCATTCGGAAAACAAATAATGGATAACGACTATATTATGAGTTATTCCCCCTCCTTTGAAAAAAAGGAATATAAAATGGCTTACGAACTCTGGAAAAAAGAACTGGAAATAACATTAAAAAACAATTAATATGGCACTTATTGGAAATAAGGAATTTTATAAGGGAATAGGCGAAATTCCGTTTGAAGGCAAAGAATCTGATAACCCTCTGGCTTTTAAATACTATAATCCCGATCAGCTTGTGGCAGGTAAAACCATGCGAGACCATTTAAGATTTGCCGTGGCTTACTGGCATACCTTTTGTGGCGTAGGGGCCGATCCTTTTGGACCTGGGACACAAAATTTTCCATGGGATAATTTTAGTGATCCTATAGATGCTGCAAAAGCCAAGGCCGATGCTGCCTTCGAGTTTATTACAAAAATGGGGTTTGATTATTTTTGCTTCCATGATTTTGATCTGGTAAGAGAAGGAGGTTCATTTTCAGAATCTGAAAAGAGACTTTCAGCCATTGTCGATTATATTAAGGAGAAAAAAGCAGCTTCGGGAGTAAAACTTTTATGGGGTACAGCCAATTGCTTTTCAAATCCCAGATATATGAATGGCGCCGCTACTAATCCCGATTTTAAGGTGTTAGCAAGAGCCGGTGGCCAGATAAAATTAGCTCTGGATGCCACCATGGCTCTGGATGGTGAAAATTACGTTTTTTGGGGAGGACGAGAAGGTTATATGTCTTTGTTAAATACTGATATGAAACGCGAATTGGACCATATGGGCCGTTTTTTAGCAACAGCACGAGATTATGCCAGAAAACAAGGTTTTAAGGGAACTTTCTTTATAGAACCCAAACCTATGGAACCTATGAAGCATCAGTATGATTTTGACGCTGCCACTGTAGTTGGATTTCTCCATCAGTACGGCTTACAAGACGATTTCAAACTTAATCTGGAAGTAAATCATGCCACTTTGGCTAATCACACTATGCAACACGAAATGGAAATTGCCGCTGCCCATGGAATGCTTGGAAGTATCGACGCAAATCGGGGTGATTATCAGAATGGTTGGGACACAGATCAATTCCCTAATAATATTACTGAAGTTACAGAAGCCATGCTAACATTTCTGAAAGCAGGAGGATTGCAA
>NZ_JBATGR010000219.1:0-13522 GCF_049665975.1 Eudoraea sp. | reverse complement strand
TTACAATAAGCTGAACATGAGTAATTGACTTTTTAATAATGTCGTGAACATCTACCCTGTCCTTACTTATATCTAGTTGATTTTTTTCTAGTTTTGAGATTCTAAGAACATTTTCAACCTGAGCATGCATTCTTTTATTCTCTTCCTTTATCATTTGCAAATACCGTTGTACCTTTTCCTGATCTCCAATAATTTTTGGATTTTTGATCGCTTCAACCGCCAAGTTTATTGTAGCAATGGGTGTATTAAACTCATGTGTCATGTTATTTATAAAATCTGACTTTATTTCTGAGATCTGCTTTTGTTTTATTAACTGATAAATCGCTCCCGAATATGCCACAACTATAATAAGTGTGAAAACCAAAGATAAAATGGCCATTCCCAGAATCGATTGCAGTAAGAACTTTTTCTTTTTGGGAAAGGATAATAAGAGTGTAAAATTACTCATTCCCTCACTGTTCTTAAAGAATGGAGCTTTATAAACTGTTGTACCTCCTAATTTGAATCTTTTAGATTTTACCTTAGTCGGTAGGCCCTTGCTATAGACTCCATATTCATATTCAATATCCATACTACGGTTTTCCAACTCTCGGTCTAGCAATAATTCTATCTCTTGTTTTGAAACACGTTTATGAATTGGAACTTTTTCTGCATATTCCCTATAGACATCGTCAAAAATTGCCTTATCTATGGTTGATAAGCCACCTACTTTCTCCAATTTTTGTACAGGATTTAGTTTATAGCTTTTACCATCCAATCCAAAATCTTCCTTATAAACCGTTTTGGTGCGTTTACTGGTGTAATTTTTTATTGTTGTGGTATCATTACCATTGCTATTGTCAAAGAACGTAGAGGCGATATTATAATCCTCTTCTAAAATTCCATGCGAGTAAAATAAAATCTCGTTAGAATTTAAATCACGATCAATAAAAAATATGTTACTTAAATGGGAACTCTTAAATTCTCCTACACTATCCTTAAGATTTAAAAATCTCTCAGAATAGTCGTCCATTTCACGGTCTTCAATTTTGTCCGTTACTTTATTAAGAACTTCCGATACTGCATTTGAAAATTGTTCTTCTTTATCTTCTACAGAACTTTTTATCCAATACAATTGTACAGAGATAATCCCAATAAGAGAGAGGCTCATTAAAATGACCAGGCTAACAAATAATCTCTTATTCATCGATTTAGTAAATTTAAAAATTTAACATTTAGCGGATTGCCTGTTTAACCTAACCTTAACAAAAATGTTAAAAAAGCTGTTAGGCTACTATTTTAGTAAGTTGTTGGTGAATCTGTTGAACTTGCAATTTGGTCTGATCTAAATCTATATTTTCGATAATATAATCTGATAAAGGCATCTTTTTAGAATCGTCCCATTGATTCTCCATTCGTGCTAAGATCTCTTCCTTTGCACCATTGTCTCTTGCTATGATTCTTTCTAAGCGGACTTGTTTTGGGGCCTTCACAAGTATTATCTTATCAAAATTGCTATAGGAATTGTTTTCAAAAAGTATTGCTGCCTCCTGAATCACATATGCTGCTTTTCTGCTTTTTACCCACCTAAGAAAATCGTTTCTAACAGCTGGATGCACAATTTCATTGAGCTTTTGAAGTAATTCCTTATTATTAAAAACCTTGTCGGCTATATATTTCTTGTTTAACCTTTCCAACACATATGAATCTTTTCCTAACAGATCCATAACAGCAGTTCTAATCTCCTTAGAGTTTTTCATTAACTTTTTAGCTCTCAAATCCGAATTATAAACAGGGACACCCAATTCTTTAAACAGTTTAGCCACTGTTGTTTTTCCACTGCCAATCCCTCCGGTTAATCCTATAATCTTCATTGACGTTTCAAGATAAATTCCACTTCATTTTTCATTAGTTGAACACTGTACACATCTTTGGGTTTTTCAATAAGGCTTACTTGAAGGTTTTGATTTTCACCTCTTTGTTCCTGAAAATTAGCAACAACTTTAAAATCCATAGGGCTAATATCTTTTAATCGGTCAATTCTGGCCTTACAAAGTACAGAAATTGTGTTGGGAAAAGTTTTTATCTGAGTTCCCTCCGGAAGATTAATAACCTCCACTGGAATTTCAATTAATTTTTCAGAGAATCGAAAAACATTCCCTGAGATTCTTACCTTTTTTTCAGAAAGTTCCGAATTCTTAAGCTCTTCCGGCAAAACCAAATCAACTACAATGGAAAAATCCTCAGTAATTTCATTGAGCTCAACTTCCGATGTAGAAGCTGAATTTATTAAATCCAACTCCTTTTTTGGTCCCGATATTGAAATTAGTGAAGGTTCTATCTTTAATTTGCCTTCTACAAGATAATTCTGGGCCGGATTTAAGCTAATATTTGGAGAGATGGGAACCTCTTTTGATTCAACCTTGTAGAAATCCAAAAACAACGTATCCCTATCTACCTCCAAAAGGGTGATAGAGCCGGATAATTGACTCTCTATCTGTTTCCTGAAATCGAGTTGGGTAACATAAAAATTTGATTGATTAGTAGCCATATTAGACAAATCAACCTCAATTTTTTTGCCATTATAATAATATCCCAAGAACTGAAACCCGCTGGCTCTAAGTCTTACATCAACATTTTTTAAAGAGTTATCACCTAAAAGGAGACTGTCAGGTATGTTAATATATTCAAGGTCAAAAGTTGTACGGTCAACATAGGTTTCAGATAATCTGCTAACAAGCCAGGCAAGGAAAGAGCACAAAAGGAAGATTAAAAATATATTTATCTTTCTTTTATCATTACTCCTTTTGGCTTCTTTATGCTCCATTAAATCTGTTTAAAAAACAATTCGGGAAAAAGTTCCTGTGGTTTACTTTTGGTAAAATTAACTAAGATTACTGATTTTAGAAAACCATATCCATAACCAAGAAACTGAATCAATACAGCAATAATAGCCAAAAAGGCAACCATAAGGTTTTTATTCTTTGTTAAGGCATCTAAAAAAATAAACGAAAAATACGCGGTATAAAGTATAATGGGCCATAGATATATTCCCGACCCAACGAACAGCAATAATAGCGAAATTATAAGTCCTATACAGAAAAAGGAAGGAAACCAGTAATATATTCGGGAAGAACCTGGATGCCATGCATTAAGAATTGGACGTACCATGCCAAACTTTTTAACCTGTATAAAGAATTTATTGAAACTTATTCTTCGCTTATGATAAACAAAAGCCTCACTAATTAATTTGGTGTCATACCCTTTTTTCCATAAACGCATACTGAGGTCGGGGTCTTCTCCCGGATGTATATTTCCAAAGCCCCCCGAGTCTTCATAAGCCTTTTTGGAAATCCCCATATTAAAACTTCTGGGCTGAAATTTATCGATAGTTTTATTATTTCCCCTAATACCTCCGGTGGTAAAAATAGAAGTCATCGCATAATTTATCGCCTTTTGGATATTTGAAAATGACTCATGTGCGGAATCAGGGCCACCAAAACAATCTACGTACTTTTTGTTTAAGCTAACAGCTATTTCTTTCAGATAATTTACAGGAATTACACAATCTGAATCCAATATGATAAAATAATTCCCTTTAGCGTGCTCCATACCAAAATTCCTGGAATGTCCAGGACCTGTATTATCTTTAAAAAGATAAGTAATATTCAGTGTTTCTTTGTAATCATCAATTACAGTTTCAGATGTAGTAATAGAGCCGTCTTCAATAATGACTATTTCATATGATTTATCATAGGTCTGATACACCAAACTTTCCAGCAGTTCGCGAATTTCATCAGGTCTGTTAAATACTGGAATGATTAAAGAAAAAGAAAGTTCCATATCTCAATTAGCGTATACATAAAAGCCATCCTCTATTGGGATGGCTTTCTGATTTTTTAGATACTGTTATTCCGTAAAATGCTCAATTACCTCATGGCTAACACCAGTATTTGAAAAACCACCATCATGAAACAAATTCTGCATCGTAACTTTTCTTGTAAGATCTGAAAAGAGAGATACGGTATAATCTGCACAATCCTGAGCGGTTGCATTACCTAAGGGAGACATCTTTTCTGCATAATTAATAAAACCATCAAAACCCTTTACACCCTGACCGGCAGTAGTTGGGGTTGGAGATTGAGAAATTGTATTAACTCTTACCTTTTTCTCTTTGCCAAAAAAGTAGCCAAAACTTCTGGCCACAGATTCAAGATAAGCTTTGTTGTCTGCCATATCATTATAATCTGGAAATGTACGTTGGGCAGCCATATACGTTAATGCTACTATACTTCCCCATGAATTCATTGCATCTGCTTTGTATAAACTTTGCATAACCTTATGGAATGAAAGAGCAGAAACATCCCAACCTTTAGCTGTAAAATCATACTTTTCATCTGTATATGAACGCCCTTTTCGGACATTAACCGACATTCCGATTGAATGTAAAACAAAATCCAGTTTTCCCCCCAGAATTTCCATGGACTTGGTAATCAAATTATTTAGATCATCTTCATTGGTAGCATCAGCGGGAACTACTTGCGAACCAGTTTTCTCTGCAAGGGCATTAATCTGACCCATCCGCATGGCAATAGGAGCATTTGTGAGAACAAAAATACCGCCTTCTTCATGTACACGCTCCGCGGTTTTCCACGCAATTGAATTTTCGTCAAGTGCCCCAAAAATAATTCCCTTTTTCCCTTTTAATAGATTATATGCCATGTTTAAAGTGCTTTGGATTAATTTGAAGTCAAAGATATCTAAAAAAGTAGAAACTAAACTGCTCCTATAAGATATTTGAAACGCACCGGGAAGGAGGAAATAAAATTAAAGATCGATTTAGCTTTTTAATTTAAAAGCTCCCGGGCATGCGCCAGAGCAGAGTCGGACATGCTCTTGCCTCCAAGCATTTCAGCTAATTCAAAAACTCTTTCATCCTCAAGTAATTCTTTCATTTGAGTTTGAGTACTATCGCCCTCAACTATTTTAAATACTTTAAAATGATGATCTCCTTTGGAAGCAATTTGGGGAAGATGCGTAATAGAAAAAATCTGCATATTCCTGCTCATTTTTTGCATAATATCCCCCATTCTGTTTGAAATTTCACCGGAAACTCCACTATCAATCTCATCAAACATTAAGGTCGGTAATTGTTCGTAGCGGGCAAGTAACGATTTTATTACAAGCATAATACGAGAGAGTTCTCCTCCGGAAGCAACCTTTTTTAAAGTATTATAATCTGACCCTTTGTTCGCAGAAAATAAAAACATTAGAGTGTCTATACCGTTAGTACTATACTCTTGGGTTGGAATAACTTTAATATTAAAAGTAGCATTAGGTAATCCAAGGGATTGCAAAGAATGTTCCAGCTTTTCCTTTATTTCTGGAATTACCGCTTTACGGCGAACAGATAACGAATTGGCTTCTTTATCCAGCTCATTCTTCAATGCCTCAAGTAAATTCCTTTTATCCAGAATTTCTTCTTCAAGATTTTGTGTCGCACTAACCTTTTGTGTAAGTGCTTCCTTTATAACAATTAATTGAGAGACATTAGTTACCTCATGTTTTCTCTGCAGGTCGTATATGGCATGTAATTTAGTATTAATTTCTTCAAGTTTCCCTGGATCGGGTTCGATAGAATCCTGAAGCGTTTGTATTTCTTCGGCTATGTCTTTCAATTCAATAAAAACTGAATCTATTCGTTCTTTAAGATTTCCAAACTTGTTTCCTATAACGGATAGCTTTCCCGAAGTTAATTTAAGTTCCTGCAGCAAACTTACAATACCTATCTGTTCATCGCTCAACAGGTGGTTTCCTTTGGATAGATTTTCAAGAACGGTCTCAACATTATTTAATTGTTGGAACTGATCTTCCAGTTTTTCCTGCAGCCCTTCTTCAAGATATATAGCATCCAATTCATTTAACAAGAAAGTATTGTAATCATGTTCTTTAATAGCATTTTTTTGAAACTCAATGAGTTCATCAAATTCCTGTAAAGTAGTTTTGTATTTTGTTAGTTTATTTTTGTAAGCATTCAGGATCTTTGTATTATCTGCAAAAGCATCAATTAGTTTTAATTGAAAGTCGTGTTCTGTCAACTGCAATGTCTGGTGCTGTGAATGAATATCAACAAGTCGTTTCCCTAATTGCGTTAATATATCCAGTGTAAGTGGAGAGTCATTTACAAATGCTCTCGATTTACCACTAGGATGAATTTCCCTACGTACAATAGTATTAGAGTCAAACTCCAGATCATGCTCAATAAAAAATGATTCTAAATTATAATTTTTGATATCAAAAACAGCTTCAATTATACATCTACTGTCTTTATTTTTTAATGAAGACATGTCTGCTCGTTTTCCTAAAACTAAGGAAAGGCCTCCTAAAAGAATAGACTTGCCTGCACCTGTTTCACCAGTAATGGTAGTAAATCCCCCCGTGAAGTTTACATTGAGATTATCAATTAATGCATAATTTTTGATAGACAGATTTATCAGCACAGCTATATTATATAATATGATCTGTAAAGATAAATTATTATTGGAATGAAAATGACCTGGTTAATATGTTATTTCATCCCAAGTTGTGGAATAAAAAGGAGCTACTTTATTTAATGTCTCTTTTAGCGCAACAATATCTACTTTTGGTCCATCAGAAAAGATGTCTTGTATTTCCTCTGATTTAGCATCAAAGAAAGTTTGTATTAAGAATGCATTAGGTCTTCTTTGCGTTAAAGTCTCAAACAACCTCATAGACCCTGCTATAACTTGTTTACCAGTGCTATTGTTATCCCCTAAAATATCCAATCCCTTTCGGTGATAATTATACATGGCAATTCTATATTCTCTAAAAGTATTCGACAGCAGGTTATCAACCAATTCAAATCGTGTTCTATTATCTGAAGCCGTTTGCCTCCAGCCCGAAAAACTACTACCCTGAGCCTGAGTTACAATTTGTTGTGCCTCTTTGTAAAATTCTGTCCCTCCTTCCAAAGCAAAAGTATCTGCATCGAGTCCCAGGATTATATATACATAATAGGAAATAACTCCAACCAAGTTAGAATCAAATACATTCGGGTTATAAACCAAAGGTTCAAACTCTATATACTGAAAATTGAACTGATTGTCCTTATAATTAAAAATGGGGCTTTCATAAGAGGTATTAAATACGGGACGAGAAGACTGAATCTGAATATTTGCACTAAATCTGTCAGAGGCATAGTCCGTTACCGTAATAAACATCCTGGCATTTACTTTCTCATTATCCTTGTAAATCCTATTTGTCCATTGACTTTTATTAACAAAATCGTTCAATGCACGTTCTAAAGTCCCAAATATTTGTCTATTTGTCTGGTTTACCTGATCTGCATTAACTGTTATGGTACAATTAAGTTCCTGGGCGCTAATATAGTTAGCAAAAAGAAAGCTAAATAAGAGAATTAAAAAATTACGCATGGCCCCTACTGATGATTTCGTTCAATATGTCTAAAGCTACTTCAGCCTTATTCTTAACTTCAAACGTTTTTATCTCTAAATTCTTATCTATAAATGTTATTTTGTTAGTTGTTTTCCCGAACCCTGCATCTTCGTCATTAAGTGAATTCAGAACAATGGCATCTAAATTCTTTTTTCGTAATTTCTTTTTGGCGTTCTCGAGCTCGTTTTCAGTCTCCAGTGCGAAGCCAACTAAATATTGATCTTTCTTCTTATCTCCCATCGATAATAGAATGTCTTTATTTTTGACAAAATCAATTTGAAGGGTTTCAGATTCTTTTTTTATTTTTTGTTCGGATACCTTACTTGGCCTGTAATCAGATACCGCAGCAGCAGCTATGACAATGTCGCTATCATCATAATACTTATGAACGGCATTAAACATTTCTTCAGCAGATACAACCCTAACTATTTCTATGGCCGGATTTTCCGCTGTTAAGTCTGAAGGTCCTGATACCAAAACAATTTCTCCCCCAAGTTTGGCAGCTGCATTTGCCAGTTCAAATCCCATAAGGCCAGATGAATGATTGCCAACGAAACGCACTGGGTCTATGGCTTCGTATGTAGGCCCGGCTGTAATCAATATTTTTTTTCCTTTTAATGGCAAATTACTGGAAAGATATTCCTGCATAAACTGCACGATATCTTCTGGTTCTGCCATGCGTCCTTCTCCAAATAACCCGCTAGCTAATTCACCTCTACCGGCTGGAATCATAATATTACCAAAAGTCTGTAATTTTTTCAGACTCCCTTTTGTAGTTGGATGTTTATACATATCAAGATCCATAGCCGGGGCAAAGAATACCGGACATTTAGCCGACATATAGGTAGCCAGCAATAAATTATCACAAGTGCCACTTGCCATTTTACTCAGGGTATTAGCCGTAGCCGGAGCAATAAGCATTAAATCGGCCCATAAGCCAAGATCAACATGGTTGTTCCAATCCACACTAGCTTCTTCTTCTTTAATAAAACCAGTGAGGACAGGGTTTTTTGATAAGGTAGCTAAAGTAAGAGGGGTAACAAATGAAAGAGCGCTTTCAGTTAAGATAACCTTAACCTCAGCGCCTGCTTTGATAAATAATCTAACCAGAAAAGTGGTTTTGTAAGCAGCGATACCTCCGGTAATACCTAAAAGGATTTTCTTGCCGCCTAACATATTACTGTTGGTCTTTCTCTGTATTCCTATAGTAAATTTTATCTTCCAACCATTCCATTACGGCTAAAGCATGTGGTTTGGGAAGTTTTTCATAAAATTTAGAAACTTCAATTTGTTCCTTATTTTCAAATACCTCCTCAAGGCTATCACTATATGTGGCAAATTCTTCAAGTTTTTCCAGAAGTTCCTTTTTAATTTCAGAATTAATCTGGATGGCTCTTTTAGCAGTTATTGATATAGCCTCATAAATATTATCTGTATTCTTATCAAACTCATTTCTGTTAATGGTCACAGTTGAAACCGGGGCCTTGGAATTCTTCAAATCGTTCATATTCATTTTGAAAGGGTTTTTTGTTCGGAATAATTGTTTAATTGTTCATCTACTTTTTTAATCAAATCATTGGCAACTTCCGCATATTTCGTACCCGGGAAGTATTTGAACAAATTATTATATGCTAATTTTGCAGCATCAAGACGCTCTTTTTTGCGATTCTCTGTACTGTTTAAAGCTAAATTAGTAGTGGCTTCTATTTTCAGATAAAGTGCATCCTCATAAAAAATTGATCCGGGGTTATCTGAAATAAAATTATCTAAGGCTGCTATTGCAGATACACTGTATTCTAATATATATGACTTGCCAAGTTTTGTAAATTGTTTAGCAACTTCAAAAGCTTTCTGTTCTTTCTTAGTTGTCAATTCCTTTGCCATAATATTTGCCTCTGCAAAGAACTCAGATTCAGGGTACATATTAATAAACAACTGTAATTTGACTAAGGCCTTATCCGTATCAGTCTGGTCTACGGAATACCTGGGTGAAAGCATATAATAACTTTTCGCTCCAAGAAATGCAGCTTCAGAGGCCTTATCACTTTTGGGATATGACTTCAAAAAACGTTCAAACTGATAACCTGAAAAATTGTAATCCTTTATTTCAAAGTAGCTATTAGCAAAAAAGAACATTACCCGCTCTCCCTGTGGTTTGCCCACATATCCCGGAGCAATTTGTTCTAATAAACGATTAGCTTTTTTAAAATCCCCCTCTTTATATAGCTTTTCTGCAAGCTCATACTTTGCATTGGTATTCGGCTTTTTTAATACCTTCTGGTATTCGCCACATGAATTTAAGGCAATAAGGATAGTTAGTAAGAAAAAAAGATGTTTGGTTCTAAAAAACATTTTGCAAAATTAGTGATAATTAGCGGAATAAAAAACATTAATTAAACACTAAGATAGTACCTGTAAGGGCATTAAAAAGGGATTTTAATGAAGTTTTAACCCAAATTTGGCTTTTCAAATCTACTATGGATAAGGTAAATTGCGGTTTCGAGAAAAAATTAGACTATTAACTTAAACTCTATTTTTTGCAAAAGCCCTCATAAATTTGTCTATACGCCTTTTAAGTTCTATGGATACTTCTACCAATGGTAAACGCACTGTTGGTTCACAAATTCCATGAGTTTGCAAAATCGCTTTAATCCCTGCGGGATTTCCCTCCTCGAAAATTAATTTCATTCCCTCTATCATCGCATTGTGCAAGACAAAAGCTTCTTCTTCCTTACCTTGTAATCCCAACCTTATCATTCGGGAAAATTCATTTGGCAGACCTTGTCCTAAGACAGAAATAACCCCTACTCCACCCTCCAAAACAGTTGGCAATGCTGTAAAATCATCCCCCGAAATCACCAAAAAATCTGAGGGTAATTTATTTATCAAACTTCTCAACTGTACCATATCTCCTGCAGCTTCTTTTATGCCAACAATATTAGAACAATCATTTGCAAGCCTGAGAACCGTATCCGGTTCAATATTGCTTCCGGTTCTTCCAGGTACATTATATAAAATAAGAGGTTTTTCAGAGGCTAGTGACAGGGCTTTATAATGACGGTATATTCCTTCCTGAGTAGGCTTGTTGTAGCAAGGTGATACGGACAAGACCGCTGCAAAATCTTTAAGATTGGTTTGAAGTAATTCCTCACTTACAAGTTGTGTATTATTGCCTCCTATGCCAATAACGAGAGGAAGTCTTCCTGCGTTTTCTGCAACTACCACATCAATTACTAATTGTTTTTCAGAATTGGTAAGTGTTACAGATTCTCCGGTGGTACCTAATACAACGAGGTAATCAATATTTCCTTCAATGCAAAAATTTACTACTCGTTTTAATGCGTCAATATTAACAGATAAATCAAGATTAAAGGGCGTAATCAATGCAACCCCGGTTCCTAATAAATTTTTCATAGTTATTTACATCAAGCATTAATTTCGCCCAAAACTTTAAGATATTTTTTAAGCTCTTTCTTAAAAGTATTAAAATCTGAGAGCGATGTCTCCAATATTAGATCATTATACCGTTCGTCTATCTCCGAAAAACCAACATTAATTCTTGCTCTGGTTTTTATGGACATTAACTGCAGCATTAAATTCTCCTGATTAAAATAATTTACCAGCATATCGTACTCCCTGCTCAAAAACTCAAGGGCATAACTATTTTCTATATCCCCGTTCCAACCAAGGTCTTTATCTGAAAAAATAGGAGTGGCGTAAGGTGAATTTTTATCATAATAATTTTTGTATCCAATAATTTTAACCGCATTGGGCCTTAGTTTAAAGTCATCTACAAATTGGTAGAACAATTCTGCTTTATCAAATTGATCGAGATCTACAATAATGGCAATAGACGTTATGCCATTTTTGCGTGAAACAACATCTGGCGGATTTTCAAATTGTTCCTTTAAAAATTTCAACCCGGATTTGTGCTTAAATTTATCTTTAAGTGCCTTTAAAAACATGTACCTTTACCTTTAGACAAATGTAATTAATATCCAAGCAATTATTACGCTAAGATAAAAAGGATAATGGATTTAAAAATACAACATTTTGTTATTTTTGTAACAATCACTTGTCTTTCTGCCTGTAATGATGCACCTCAAAAACTTAGTAAAATATCTGGTCAACAGCTACCTATAACTGATTCTATAAATGTTACAGATTCAATAGATATTTTCGTAGCCCCCTACAGATCGCGCGTAAATGAAGTTTTAGATAGTACCTTGGCCTATGCTCCCAAGCAAATCACCAAAAATGACGGTAAATACAATACCTCAGCAGGAAACTTAATGGCTGATATAATACTCAGCGAAGCAAACCCAATTTTTAAATCGCGAACCGGCAATGATATAGATTTTGTAATTTCAAATCATGGTGGTATTCGAAGCATAATATCTAAAGGAAAGGTAAGTGCCAGAACAGCTTATGAAGTAATGCCATTTGAAAATTCAATTGTGGTTGTTGCAATTAAAGGCAAGTCGGTTAGAGATCTGATTTCTTTTCTAATAAACGCAAATAGTCCGCATCCCATAGCAGGGATGCAGATAGTTTTGAATAATAACGAAACCCTTAAGGATGTGAATATTCAGGGCTTGCCTTTTGATGAAAATAGAACCTATTATGTAGCTACATCAAATTATCTGGCAGATGGAGGTGACGATATGGGCTTTTTTAGGGATGATATCAACCCTGTTGATTTAAATTATTTGATTAGGAATGCGATGATTGATTATTTTAAAAAAGTAGATACCCTTAGAGCGAAAGTGGACGACCGCTTTATTAAAATTGAATAGAAATGAAGAGACGGGACTTTGTAACAAATTCATTTGCAGGTGGCGCCTACATTGGTATGGGTGGACTTAGCCTGAACGGTTGTGATTTTCAGAATTCCAAACGCATTACCATTCTTCATACCAATGATGTGCACAGTCATATAGATCCTTTTCCCCAAGGACATAATTCCTTTCCGAATATGGGTGGTATTGCCAGAAGAGCCACATTGATTCAAAATATCAGAGAGGAAAATCCATATACACTTTTATTGGATGCCGGAGATATTTTCCAGGGTACGCCTTATTTTAATTTTTATGGTGGAGAATTGGAATTTAAATTGATGAGCATGCTTAAATATGACGCTGCCACAATTGGTAACCATGACTTTGATAATGGTATTGAAGGCCTTTTAGCTCAAATGCCATTTGCTAAGTTTAAATTGCTCTCGGCCAATTATGATTTTACCAACACTGTTTTGCATGGCTTTGTAGAAGCATACAAAACATTTTCGGTTAATGGAATCAAAATTGGTGTATTTGGTTTGGGGATAAAACTGGCAGGCCTTGTAGGTAAGGACCTTTTTAAAGAGACTGTTTATCTTGATCCTATTGAAATTGCTCAGGATATGAGTGTTTTATTAAAGAAAGAAGAACAATGTGATTTGGTTATTTGTTTATCTCATTTAGGCTACTCCTATCAAGATGCTGAAAGGCCAAGTGACCTAAAACTAGCTACAAAAACAGATAATATTGATCTTATTATAGGCGGACATACGCATACATTTTTAGATAAACCCGTCATTAGACAAAATCGTTTAGATAAATCAGTTTTAGTGAATCAGGTTGGCTGCTATGGCATAAATCTGGGTAGAATCGATTTTTATTTTGATTCTAAAAAGAATATTAATTCAGAGGGGGTTTCCATTACTGTCTGATCCTTGTTAGACTTTTATTCTACTAAATACCATGAAATTAAATGGCTTCATATTTAAAGGTCATGGGGGTAGCTTCAGGTAAATCTGATAATCAAAGATATCCCAAGGGTACTTTAAATCAACAACTCCCATATTTTAAGGAAGGAGAGTTGGATCTCTCTATTTATTTTTTAGGTACTATTAATCTTAATATTTCACCCTATTCCTTTAAAATAGGAAAACCAAAATATTATTTTGATAGTATCCCATGGTCTGATTATATCCCACCAGAAAATTTTTATTTTTTTGATGTTATTTTCTTTTTCAGAGATAAAAAATACAAAGGATTAATTTATATGCCTGACCCAATTACCAAGG
>NZ_JBATGR010000218.1:0-3180 GCF_049665975.1 Eudoraea sp. | reverse complement strand
TTTAATTTTGCCAGTCTATAGGGGCAAAAAATTGGGTATCCCACATTTATTTATAGCTTATAATTTAAACCCCGAGGGAATTACCGCTTCCTTTTTTAAGACTACAATACCATCCTTAATGACATAGGTATCGGTTTCAATGTCTTTCAGATGAGGACCTCCATCAATGGTAACATCATCTCCTACACGGCAATTTTTATCAATGATGGCATTTTTAATAAAGCATCGTTCCCCGATTCCCATGAGTATTTTAATCTTGTGGTTTTCTATTTCTTCCAAAGTTTCATAAGAATCGCAACCCATCATATAGGTATTGATAACTGTAGAGCCAGCCCCTATTCTGGAACGTATTCCAATTACTGAGCGCTCTATTTTGGTGGCATGGATTATACATCCGTCGGCAATTACAGTTTTATCCATCTGAGTTCCGCTAATCTTTGAAGTAGGTAACACTCTGGCTCTTGTATGTATGACCCGTTGCGTATCATAAAGGTTAAACTTTGGAATACTGTCTGTTAATCCCAGATTGGCTTCAAAGAACGAATCAATATTTCCAATATCCGTCCAATATCCTTCGAATGGATAACTGATAACCTTATGTTTTCCAATAGATTGTGGTAGAATTTCTTTTCCAAAATCCATGGTATCCGGATTATTCATCAGTTCTATAAGCAGATCGCGATTAAATATATAAATACCCATGGAGGCCAGATAAAAACGCTCTTCCTGCCTCATTTCTTCACTCACTTCCGATTGCCAATCCGGCAATAAATCAGATACTGGCTTTTCAATAAATGAGGTGATATTATCTTCACTGTCATTTTTTAATATCCCAAAAGAAGGCGCATCATTGGCATGAACGGGAATAGTTCCTATTGTTATTTCCGCATTGCTCTCGATATGTTTATTGATCATGTCATTAAAATCCATTTGATATAACTGATCTCCGGATAGAATTAAGGCATACTCAAATTCATGCTGCAAAAAATGATGCATACTTTGTCTAACGGCGTCAGCCGTACCCTGAAACCAATCTCCGCTGGTCATGGTTAGCTCGGCTGCTAAAACATCTACAAAAGCTTTACTGAAAAAGCTAAAATGATAGGTGTTTTTAATATGCTTGTTTAAGGATGCAGAATTAAACTGTGTTAATACAAACATTCTCTTTATATCGGAATTAATGCAATTGGAAATGGGGATATCTACCAATCTATATTTACCTGCAATAGGTACAGCTGGTTTTGATCTCTTTTCGGTTAACGGAAACAGGCGTGATCCCTGACCTCCCCCTAAAATAATAGCTAGAACGCTTTTCGTGAACATATTTTTTAGTTTATTAAAGATTTGTATAAGGTTTCAATTTGTTGGGCAATAGCAGACCAGTCGAATGTATCTTCTACTCTCTTTCTACCCTTTAGGGCCATAGATTCCTGCAATTCTTTATCGCTAATTACAAGATTTATGCCTTTTGCAAGATCCCGGGCAAATTTGTCCGGATCTACAGGTTCAAAAGGAGCCTCATTTTGTTGCTCCAAAGGCACCAGGATTCCCGTTTCACCGTTTACCACCACTTCTTTTATTCCTCCTACGGCACTCGCAACAACTGCTGTTTTACATGCCATAGCTTCAATATTGATTATTCCGAAAGGTTCGTAGATTGAAGGACAACAAAAAACATCTGCATGGGAATAAAGTTGTATCACGGATTTTTTATCGAGCATTTCAGCAATCCAGATAACATTATCCCTGATTTTTTTTACTTCATTAACGCTGTCTTCCATTTCTTTGGCAATTTCAGGGGTATCGGGTGCTCCTGCACACAAAACGATCTGGGTGTCCGGGTCAATATACTTTATGGCATTCACCAAATGTATGATCCCTTTTTGCTTTGTGATTCTACCCACAAAAAGCACATAGGGTTTGGACTTATCGATATTGTATTTGTCTAAGGCCGCAGTTTCCTGGGTAACTATATACTCCTCAAGATTTATTCCGTTATATATTACCTTGATTTTTTCCTTATCAACATCAAAATATTTCAGAACATCATCTCTTGTTTCATTTGATACGGCAATAACGGCATCTGCCATTTCTATTGCTGTTTTTTCAATCCATAATGATGCATCGTACCCTCTGCCCAGTTGTTCTCTTTTCCAGGGCCTTAATGGCTCTAATGAATGTGTAGTTACTACAAGTGGAATTCCATAAAGTAATTTGGCTGTAATGCCGGCAAAATGAGAATACCAGGTATGGCAATGCACTATATCCGCATCAACTTCATCAGCATTCATTTGTACACAGGTGCTTAATGTTTTTAAAACTGCTTTAAGTTTGTCATTGGAATTGTTAAAAACGGGGTTGTCATAAGGATATCCTTTTACCGATAGAGTATCGGTTTTTTCATCCTGATCCCCAAAGCATCGAACTTCCAGCTCCATTAGTTTGGCTAATTCGGCGGCCAAATACTCAACATGTACCCCAGCACCTCCGTAAACATATGGAGGAAATTCTCTGGTATAAAAAAGTGCTTTCATATTATTTCTTTAAAAGGCGGTTTACCACATCAATTTTGCGCATAATTTAATCCATTTTTTAGTAGCAAACCAACCCGGACTATTTTTCATAAAGGTATTTATAAAATTCGTTCCCGTTATATAGATACATATAAAATTGGGATAAATTAACTACCTAAAAGAGGCTTCTGATTTATTATATAAAAATATGACAAGGATTAATCATTCCAATAGGTTTAACCGTCAAATTTCGATTATTATCTGCCAGGGAGTCAAATGTTTGACTTAACTTTATACTACGCTCATAACCATTCATTTATATGCCAAAAAATAGAAATATGAGAAAAATATTTTTACCCCTTTTAGTGGTACTTCTTCTTTCTAATTGTAAAAGCGAGAATTCCGAATGGAAATCTTTAATTGTAGATAATTCTCTGGAAGGTTGGCACACCTTTCAGGATTTTGAGTCAACAACGGGCTGGATCGTTGAAGATAATGTCCTGATTTTTAACGGGGTTTCGGATATGGAATCAGGAGAAGGTGATGCAAGTCTTTTATCAGACAAGGAATACGAAAATTTTGAAATAAAATTTGATTGGAAAATTATACCAGGAGGCAATAGCGGTTTTATGTGGGGGGTAAACGAAGATAAAAAGTATAACTATCC
>NZ_JBATGR010000217.1:0-2008 GCF_049665975.1 Eudoraea sp. | reverse complement strand
AATTATATTTCCAATACTAGGTGTTTTTGGTATAATTATATGGCCCTTTGTTGGCGCGTTGATTGGTGAACTAATAAATAAGGCGGAGAGTAAAACAGCGCTTAAAGCCGCTTTTGGTTCCTTTATTGGTTTTCTTACCGGTACCTTTTTAAAATTTATGGTAACTATAATATATTTTGGACTGTTTATCGCTAAAACCTGGGAATACAGAGAAGGATTATTCCCATTTTTTTATTGATTTTAATTGAACCAAACAACCTTATCCTGAAATGGTTTTCTTTCTCCATCTACCAACTTTTCGTCGCTATATCCCATATATAAAAACCCAAGACATTGCTCACCTTCACCCAGATCAATAAATTCATTCATAAATTTTACCAGACCTGGAGAACTCCAATAGCAACCAATGCCCATTTCTGTACAACTGAGCCACATATTCTGAACAGCCATTGAAGTAGCGGCAATTTCTTCCCATTCCGGAAGGCTTTCGGTAAGATCTCTTTGCATACAAATGGCTATGACCGCTGCAGATCTGCTTGTATTTTCACCCAGTTTCTTTACTTTAAAAGCTTTTGGGCTAACCGCTGTTTCCTGATACTTTTTTACCAGGAATTTCCCTAATTCTACCTTGGAATCTCCCATAAACACTTTAAACCTCCAGGGTTCTGTTTTTTTATGAGTGGGAGCCCAATTGGCTGCCTCCAGTAATTTTTCTATCTCCGATTTATCAATCGGTCGGTTCGAGTATTGGGCGGGAAATACAGATCGTCTTCTTTTTATTAATTCAAATACCATCTAATTCGTTTTTGTTTTGCAAAGTTAGAATATCTCCGAATGATATTTAATCAAAATTAAGTCGGCCTCCAATTCTATTTTTCTGAAACTTAATGAATACATTTATAGTAACTAAATGAATAATTAATGGTTGAATCAGGTCGTTCCTTTTTGTTCGGTGAAGAAGAATTAAGTTGTAGTCTTGCATTAGCCATTGCAAGAGGCACAACTCAGGGCACATTATCCAAGGCTGCCAGGGTTCGGGTACAGGACAGTAAGAAAACTGTTGAGAATATTGTTGAAAAAGGACACGCCGTCTATGGCATAAACACGGGGTTCGGACCCTTATGTACCACAAATATATCTAAAGAAGAAACGAAGATATTACAAACAAACATTCTTAAAAGCCACAGTGTTGGTGTTGGCAAACCAATTAAGACGGAACTCGCTAAGCTAATGCTTATTTTAAAAATTCATTCGCTAGCCAGAGGGTATTCCGGTATAGCAGAAGAAACTTTGGACAGAATTCTTTGGCATATAGAAAATGATGCAATACCCATAGTTCCTTCTCAGGGTTCTGTGGGTGCATCTGGTGACCTGGCACCTCTTTCTCATCTTTTTTTACCTTTGATTGGTTTTGGTAAGGTGCGTTATCAAAACAAAACAATACAGACGAAGGAATTATTTAAAATTACTGGTCTGTCTCCTCTGGAACTTGGCCCAAAAGAAGGGCTAGCCCTTATCAATGGCACACAATTCATTACGGCTCATGCAATTAAGGTGCTGGAAAAATTGCACAATTGCCTTGCTCATGCAGACATTATTGGGGCGATGATGATTGAAGGCCTTCAAGGTTCTGTAAAACCATTTTACAGAGAATTGCATGAACTACGGCCTTATAAAGGTAATATTCATGTAGCCGAAAGGGTTAAATCGCTATTGAAAGGTTCTGAGATCATGGAAAATCATATTGATTGTGAAAGGGTACAGGATCCTTATTCGCTACGTTGTATCCCTCAAGTACACGGTGCCTCAAGGAATTCCTGGTTACACCTCAAAGAATTAGTACAGATAGAACTAAATGCTGTAACAGATAACCCGATTATAATCAATGAAGATTTGACAATTAGCGGGGGTAATTTTCACGGACAGCCTCTGGCTATGGCTTTGGATTATGCTTGTCTGGCGGCCTCGGAACTGGGCAATATTTCAGACAGACGGATTTATCTGGCAC
>NZ_JBATGR010000216.1:0-1750 GCF_049665975.1 Eudoraea sp. | reverse complement strand
TTAGTACAACCCTTCATATTTAGCCCTCAAATGTATGGTGAAATTACAGTGATAAGACTTGCTGATGGTGAGAAATTTAGATTAACACATAATAAGTGGGAAGACGGCGCTCCACTTTGGATCAAAGGAAATTAATAGAAACGGTAACTATTGAAGATCGGCTCATGATTTTAACGTATGACTTTAAAAATTAAAAAGTACCGGCCACAACACGCACTATAACCCATTATGAATACAAGGAGTTCAAAAGAAATAATGGAAATCATCCTGTTCTCGGCAATGGTAATTGCCCTGAGTTCCTTACTGTGTTTTATCGCTTATACTTTAGAGGATCCGAATGTCTCAATATTAGCTGTATTCACTCCATCTTTAGTTGCACTGGTGCTTACTGCCATTACAAAAGGTAAGAAAGGCGTTTATGATTTGTTCGTTAAACAAACCGTAAAGAAAACATCTTTAAATTGGCTTCTGATAGCGCTGTTAGGAATTCCTGCCCTTGCATCTTTAGCCGTGCTTACTTCCCTGCACTTCGATATTTCCAGATTTCATTTAAGAACAACTCAATTGTTGCCACAGCTTATTGTGATCGTCATGATTGCTATTGGTGAGGAATACGGCTGGAGGGGTTACGTACTTCCCAGGTTGATGAAGAAATTCAACGTATTTTATTCAAGCATTATACTTGGTTTGATCTGGGGGCTTTGGCATTATCCGGCATATCTGATTGGAACAGGCATTCCCTTGCAAATGGACTTCATGGTGTTTTTAATATGGGTGGTTCTGGGAACACTTTTTATAAGTTGGATTTATTACTATACCCGAAGCATACTTACGTCAATCCTGGCTCATATTGGTGCTAATGCCGCTTTTAATTATCTGTTTATTTTACCTGAGTTTACCGGAAACATGAATACATTCTGGATTTTTATTACCTATTTGTTAGTTCTGATGATGCTAGTCTACTATCTAAGGAGAAAAGATTTACTAGAAAGTCCTAATAATCCATAAAAATCATCAAAACGGATGTTTGTTCAACCCGTTCGCACTAATAAAAATATTATTTAAACTGATCCTTGTCATAGTATTGGATTTCAGCCCTTTGTACCTTTTTTGATTCAAATTAAAGTCCCTGCAAATGGAGTCAAAAGCATATGATATCAAAGATGGCCCTAAAGACGGGAAAAAAGTATTTAGGAAATTAGGAACTTGCTCACGTACCTTCTTTTATATTTTAAATCGGGAGTTTGGTCATCCAAAGGAACTGGAAGAACGTGCCGCAGATGTATTGGCAGGTGGCATTATGCAAAAAGGTCATCAATGCGGCATGCTTTGGGGTGCATCCTTAGCTATTGGTGCAGAAGCATATAGAGTATGTGCAAATAAAAATCAAGCAATTCATGTTGCCGTTTTAGCAACACAGCAGGTAATGGCGTCATTTATTCAAAGAGAACATACGATAAACTGTAGCGATATTGCGAGGTGCGACTTTTCAAGTAAACTGAGTTTTGCAAAGTATTTTTTCTCCGGAAGATTCTTACATTGTTTTGATCTTGCCGAACAATGGGCTCCTGAAGCCGTTAAAGCTGCCTATGACAGTTTATCCCATAAAGAAACTGTATCACAGGAAGCGTGTTTGAGCTGTGCTACGGAAGTTGCTCGAAAAATGGGTGCAAGTGAAGAGGAAATGGTTATGGTTGCAGGTTTTGCAGGTGGACTTGGTTTGAGCGGTGCTGCATGTGGTGCACTGAGT
>NZ_JBATGR010000215.1:0-4034 GCF_049665975.1 Eudoraea sp. | reverse complement strand
ATCTGGCGCTAATAGGATCCGGTATCCAGGGAATATACGACACCACCTCTGCATTAAAAGTACAGGGTGTTAAACTTGTAGCAGCCTGTGATCTGTACTTGGGCAGGTTAGACAGGGCTAAAGAGCTTTGGGGAGACGATATAGTTGTTACCAGAGATTATCGCGAGATACTTAGCCGCAGTGACGTTGATGCCGTTATTGTAGCAGTCCCTGATCACTGGCATAAAAAAATCACTATTGAGGCAATGAAAGCCGGCAAGGCCGTCTACTGTGAAAAACCTATGGTACAAAATTTCATAGATGGTCATGAAATTATAAAAGTTCAAAAAGATACGGGTTCGTTGTGCCAGGTAGGAAGCCAGGGGATGTCATCTTTAGGAAACGAAAAAGCAAGACTTCTTTATGAGGCTGGTGCAATTGGTGATCTGGTGCTTCTTGACATGTATAACGACCGCTATTCTGCTGAAGGGGCCTGGCAATATCCAATCCCCCCGGATGCCGACCCAACAACAGTAGATTTTGACACCTTCCTGGGCACTGCTCCACAAGTTCCATTTGATGCTACACGTTTTTTTAGATGGCGAAACTACCGGGATTATGGAACCGGAGTAGCCGGAGATCTGTTTGTTCATGCATTTTCAACATTAAATTATATTATCAGTTCAAAAGGCCCCTCCAGGGCTCTTTCCACTGGAGGTTTACGCTATTGGAAAGACGGTCGCGATGTTCCGGACGTAACATTGACTTTTTATGATTATCCGGAATCTGAGACTCACGCTGCCTTTAATGCCTCATTCAGGGTAAATTTTATTGCAGGATCTGGTAGCGGCGGAGGTTTCAAGCTGGTAGGAACTGAAGGAGTAATGGAGGTAGGATCGAATTCTGTACAACTAGTACGCTCCAAATTAGGAATGATGCCTGGTAATTACTCCATGGTTGCCTTTACGGAAGAAACTCAGGCAAAAATCAAGAAAGAATATGCTTCTAAAAATCTTGAAAGCAGAGCATCTGCAATGAATATAGGGGAAACACTTTGGGAAGCGCCAGACGATTACAAAGGAGGTCACTATGACCATTTTTACAATTTCTTCCAGGCAATCCGTGGCAAGAACACCATAATTCAAGACCCTAATTTTGGCCTTCGGGCTGCAGGAGCGGCCTTACTGGCAAATGAAAGTTATTATAAAAATAAACCTGTTAACTGGGATCCTATCGGTATGAAATTAACTTAATTATAAAATTATGAAAACCCTGATACTCTGCTTTTTTATCGTTTTCACTGCACATTTTAATAATGCACAAACTGATCCTATAAATGTAATTGTTTTTGGCGCGCACCCCGATGATTGCGATATAGATACAGGAGGTACAGCTTTATTATTAGCCAGGCTGGGTCATAGGGTAAAATTTGTTTCCCTTACCAATGGTGATGCCGGTCATTATGCTAAAGGAGGAGGCGCTCTGGCCAAAATCAGGATTGCCGAAGCAAAAGAAGCAGGGAAGCGATTCGGGGTAGAATATACCGTTTTGGACAATCATGATGGAGAACTAATGCCTACACTGGAAAACAGATTAAAGGTCATCCGCGAGATCAGAAAGTGGAATGCAGATGTGGTAATAGCTCCCAGACCAAATGATTACCACCCTGATCACCGTTATACGGGAATTTTGGTTCAGGATGCAGCCTATATGGTTATCGTTCCTAATGTTGCAGCAGATACGCCCCCGCTAAAAAAGAATCCTGTTTTTTTATATTCTGAAGATGGCTTTCAACGCCCTAATCCTTTTAATCCTGATGTAGTTGTAAATATTGATACTGTTTTCGATCAGAAAATTTATGCCCTGGCCGCCCATGAATCTCAATTCTTTGAATGGCTTCCATGGACTTCCGGAAATTTGGATAAGGTTCCCAAAGGTGAAAAAGAACGTTTAGAAATGCTGGCTAACTGGCGATCCTCCAAACCTAATAATGCAACGATGACATCTCTGAACAAATGGTATGGCGATAACGCTTCTGAAATTAAGCACGTAGAGAGTTTTGAAATTTGTGAGTACGGAAAACAACCTACAGATGAGGAGTTAAGAAAGCTGTTTCCGATGCTTAAAAATTAATAATACAGTACTCAGTTCCAAAATCTGTTCCGGGCCCTTATTTTATATCAATTCAGATGTCGTTACAAATAAACAAAGGAGAATCGTTTTGGATTCTCCTTTATCATATCAATTAACTATTTAACCTAAAACTATAATTTGAATGTAATTACAGGAATTTTGGAATGATTAGTAATATCCTCTCCAATACTTCCCATAAAGAAATGCGATAGCCCTTTTCTACCATGAGTGGGGATTCCTATAACATCGGCATGGATACTTTCACTAAAATTTAAAACACCCTTTTCTACGCTATAATCATTATAAATATTTACTTCCTTGCCTGCACCGGCTTTTTGTAAATACTTGTTAACTTTTTCATAAGCATCCTGAGTACTTAAAAAATTATCTCCCGGAGTATTTATATAGACTAAATGAAGTTTTGCCGATAATTTATCCGCAAATTCCTTGGCTTTTTTAAATGCAATTAGACTTTCATCTTTAAATGCGCAGGCAAATACAAAATTTTCAGCCTTGAAATCTTCCATTTCATCTTTAATCACCAGAACAGGGATTTCAGAATTTCTCACTACTTTTTCGGCATTGGAACCCACAAATATTTCTTTAAGCCCATCGCTGCCATGAGAGCCCATAATAATCATATCGGCACCATGTTTTTCGGCAACATCATTTACTTCACTAAATACTTTAAAATGTTTTATAATAGGAGTCACCTTTTTTACATCCTGCAAGTAAGGCTTGTTTAAAAACTCAGAAATTCGTTTTTCAGCCATTTTTATGAGAAAAACGGTTTGTTCAGGATGAAATCCTTCTGAAGATGAAATCATTGCCTCGTTTAGTTCAAGCATATGAAGTGCAATTATCTCTGCCCCGTGTTTTTTAGACAGGGAAGCGGCAGCTTTTAAGGCGAATTCAGATTGCTCGGAGAAGTCAATTGGTACTATGATGGTTTTCATGATCTTAGATTTTAAGTTGAATAAAACACTATTAAATGGTCATGGAAAACAGCCTGGTTTCAGGTGCTTTCCTATGTAATAACAAATCAAATGCCATACATATGTTTCTTATAAAGGGTCTCCCCTTTTCAGTAACTCTAATTCTATTAACGTCAATTTCAACTAATTCGTCTTTTTCCATTTCCATTAGCCTGGTCAAGATCTGCTCTAAAAGTTCGATATTTTCACTTTCCTGATCCCAACTTGACTCAAAGCTACACATTAAATTTAATATTTGTCTTCTTATAAATTGATCTTCATCGGTTAAAATATGACCTCTATAAATAGGGATAATATTATTTCCTACCAAATGTTCATATTCCTCCAGGCTTTTAACATTTTGTGCAAAGCTATACCAGCTATCGCCAATACTAGAAACCCCAAGGCCAATCATCAATTGCGTTTTGGAAGCAGTATAACCCATAAAATTTCTATGAAGCTTTCCAGAGACCATTGCAATGTGCAGGGAATCGCTTTCCAGAGCAAAATGATCCATTCCTATTTCGTGGTAACCCACCTCAGCCAATAAAGCTTTTCCACTCTCATACTGAATACGTTTTTCTTCTGCGGTGGGCAGATCTATATCATTGTATCCTCTTTGACCGTTCCCTTTAAGCCAGGGCACATGGGCATAACTATAAAATGCCAAACGATCAGGCATTAACAATTTGGTTTTTAAAATGGTATCCTTAACATGTTCCAAAGTTTGATGTGGGAGTCCAAAAATTAGATCGTGGCCTACAGATGTAAACCCAATTTCTCGAGACCATTCTGTAACATCTCTTACCTTTTCAAAAGCTTGAATACGGTGAATTGCTTTTTGTACTGTATGGTTATAATCCTGCACGCCATAACTCACTCTTCTAAACCCTAGATCATATAGTACCTGTAAATGAGTCTTGGTTGTGTTATTGGGGTGCCCTTCAA
>NZ_JBATGR010000214.1:0-4162 GCF_049665975.1 Eudoraea sp. | reverse complement strand
TCTTTTCGTAACTCCGAAGGGTCTTCATAGAAGCCAAAAATACATTATTTGAATGGTTGTTAAAAGTCAATTAAAATTTATAAAAAGCTTATATCAAAAAAAGTACCGAATTCAAAACGGACTTTTTGTGGTAGAAGGGAAAAAGGTCGTTTCAGAGCTTTTGAATTCTAAATTTAAGACACATAGCATCTACAGCGCTGATCCCGAATTTAAGACAAAAAACAAAGAAGAAGTTTACTATGTTTCAGAAAAGGATCTGGCAAGAATAAGTGCTCATAAAAGTCCAAATAAAATATTGGGAATATTTGAAATTCCCGAACCGGCAGCTATTGATTATTCTGATTGGGTTGTTGTTTTGGATGCTATACAAGATCCCGGAAATTTGGGAACCATCATAAGGTTATGCGACTGGTTTGGAATATTGCATGTGGTTTGCTCTCCTGATACGGTAGATTGTTATAACCACAAAGTCTTACAAGCGACTATGGGTTCAATTGCCAGAGTGAATATTGTGTATGCAAATATTGCCGTACTACTTGAAGAACATACAAATCTTGCCTATGGTACATACATGAATGGGAAATCTGTGTACTCTGCGAACCTTCCTGAAAAAGGGCTTTTAATATTAGGTAATGAAGGCAAGGGAATATCTGAAAAAGTAGGACTTCTGATAGACAAAGAAAACAGAATAGGGATCCCGCAATATGGAAAAAAAACTACCGAAAGTTTAAATGTAGCAACTGCCACTGCCATTTTTTTAAGTGAAATTAGAAGGGAAGAAAGCTAAACGCTTAAAGTAAAAGATCAGGAAGAAAAAAACTAATGTCTTTGATAAGCTATACTTATTCAAAAGTAAAATTCACGAAAATCCCTCTGGTTTTCATGGCATCTATATTACCGGTCCATGGACTGTCAGGATCATTATCAGGGACTAATTCATTGCTGAGCGCAAAGATTCCCCTTATAGAAGGAGAAAACTTAAAATATTCAGTGTAGAAATCAATTCCAAATCCAATTTCCCAGTTATAAAGGGTTTTTGTCATACGAAAAGTTCCACTGCTATTATCGTCAAGACTATCCTCATTACTTCCCAAATTTAAAGAAGCAGATGCGCCACCAATAATATAAGGTTTCCAGTTGCCAAATCTTCGGGCACTAATTTTTAATAGTAAAGGAAAATTTATATATGTAGATTTTACTTCTCTTAGTGCATCACTTTCATTGGCAAACCCTGTATATCCTAAAGTTCGATTGGTATAAAATAAGCCAGGTTCAAAGCGAAGGTCTAAAAATTCGTTAATTCTCATTTCACCAATCAGACCAACATTGAAGCCTATAGATTTGTCAACTAAGACATCATCCAAGTCGTTATTTTATTCAAATTTGAAGTCATATTGATTAAATCCGAGGAAATATCCCCAATTTAAAAATGCTTTATCTTCATTTTCAAGATTTATGATGGGTTTTTCTTTAAATTGAGCATGTAATGCACTAGTAACCAGCAGTAAGAAACCTATCAGAAAAAATAAGATATATTTCATTCTTCTATTTTGTAGCTATATATATAGATGCCACTCCAAATGTCTGTGGCCTGTTCTCCATAGCTATAAACCCAATTTTCCCTAAAATATTGTTGAAAGCCTGACCGTAAGGAAAAACTGCCGCAGATTCTGAAAGATAGGCGTAGGCAGACCGGTCTTTGGAGAAAAGTTTTCCAATTAATGGAAGGATATTTTGCGTATAAAACCGATATCCTTGTTTGTAGGGAGTTTTTGTAGGTACGGAAGTCTCGAGAATCACGAAGGTGCCTTTAGGTTTTAAAACCCTATATATCTCCGATAAACCTTTTTCAAGATTTTCAAAATTCCGAACCCCAAATGCCACAGTAATTGCGTCAAAGCTATTCTCTTCAAATGGAAGGTTTTCACTGTCACCCACAATCATTTCAATTGTAGTATTCAGACCTTTTTCTGACACCTTCTTTTTTCCAACCTCAAGCATTCCCTTAGAAATATCCAAACCTATTATTTGTGCTGCTCCTGTTTTAACCAAATTAATAGCCAAATCTCCTGTCCCGGTTGCTATATCCAGGATGTTTTTTGGATTTTTCTTCTTTAAAATTTTTACAACCCTGTTTCTCCATTTAATATCTATACCAAAAGAAATTACCCTGTTTAGGCCGTCATAGCTGCCCGAAATTGTATCAAACATTTGTGTTACCTGTTCTTTTTTACCAAGCGTTGATGTCTTATAAGGTTTAACTTTTTTGGGCATAAGGTAATTTTCGGGTAAAGATAATATAAAGCCAGCTTCAAGAATGGGCGTTAATAGAGATAATCTAAATTCATTAGACGTCCATTTTTGCTGGCCAAGTTAGACATTAATCAAAATAAATTTGCGTAATTTTGCCATTGCAAACTTTGCAAATACAACGTACATGAGCTGCATTGGCTTATATTATATAAAGATAGCTCCTTTACGCAACATTCGGACTCTTGATAATTAACAAAGACTAAAGATGAGAATTATTATTGCGGGGGCAGGTGAAGTTGGTTTTCATTTGGCAAAACTTTTATCTTATGAATCCCAGAACATTACTTTGATTGATTCCAGGAAGGAAAGTTTAACTTATGCAGACAATCATTTGGACATAAAAGTTCTAAAAGGTGATGCAACTTCAATTTCTGTATTGAGGGATGCCAAAGTTGAAACTTCTGACCTTGTAATTGGCGTAACATCATCTGAAACAACAAATATTACCCTCTGTTTATTAGCTAAACAAATGGGGTGTAAAAAAACGATTGCAAGGATTTCAAATATTGAATTTATTGATAATAAAGAACTGATTAAATTTTCTGAATTGGGGATTGATGAGATGATCTCGCCTGAAGAACTGGCCGCCACAGAAATTCAGCTTTTACTAGATCAATCAGCTTTTTTCGACACTTACGAATTCGAGGCAGGGGCATTAATGATGGTTGGTGTTACCTTGCCTGAGGACGCCCCGTTTATAGGCAAATCTGTCAAAGATGCAGCAAATATATTTCCCGGGTTGCATTTTATGCCTATTGCCATGCAACGTGTTGGAACCCAGTTTACACTTATCCCCAGAGGCGATACAGTTTTTAAGGACAAGGACAAGGTATATTTTGTAATTGATAAAGAAGGTGTAGATGACCTTTACAAGCTAACCGGTAAAAAGAAGGAAGAAATAAAAAATGTAATGATTTTAGGTGGTAGTAAAGTTGGTTTTAATGCAGCCCGTGATCTTTGTGCCAAAAAATTTAATGTAAAATTAATAGAAAAAAACAAAGAAAAGGCTTTTGATATATCTGATAGTCTGCCAAATGTGCTGGTAATAAATGGCGATGGCAGGAATTTGGAGTTATTGGAGGAAGAAAGCTTAGAATCTATGGATGCATTTATTGCGGTAACCGGAAATTCGGAAACTAATATTATGTCTTGTCTGATGGCAAGATCCAAGAATATCAAAAAAACGATCGCTCTGGTAGAAAACATGGACTACTTTCAACTTTCACAGTCCATTGGGGTTGATACCTTAATTAATAAGAAATTATTAGCTGCCAATAATATCTTTCGTTATGTAAGAAGGGGTGAGGTAGTAGCTCTGACGCGATTAAATAACCTAAACGCCGAAATCCTGGAATTTGAAGTAAAAGCGACCTCAAAGGTGAATGGTAAAATTATACGCGAATTAGAATTTCCAAGAGCGGCAATTATTGGAGGGATTGTAAGAGATGGAATAGGAAATATTGCCTTAGGAGATTTTAGGATTGAGGAAGGCGATAGGGTAGTAGTATGCTGTCTGCCAGATTCCATTTCAAAAATTGAAAGACTCTTTATATAATGACAGGGTTAAATTATAGAATAATTATCCACCTTATGGGATTGCTGTTATTATTTAATGGCGGTTTTATGCTCATTGCGGCCTTGGTGAGCGGGCTTTATGATGATGGCGCTACCCTTGATATTACCTTGGCAGCTATAATAACATTACTGCTCGGAATTCTGGCCATGTTTTATACAAGGGGTCATGATAAAGAAGTAAAGAAGAAAGAAGGTTATATTATAGTCACCCTTGGTTGGATTGTGATGTCTGCCTCGGGAGTAATGCCCTATATTTTTTCCGGAGCCATTACCA
>NZ_JBATGR010000213.1:0-13760 GCF_049665975.1 Eudoraea sp. | reverse complement strand
GTTATTGAATCAACGGAGACGAGCCAGGAAGAAGAGGTTATAGAAGTTGAGGATGTTGACGTTGATGAGATGGAAGAAGACGTGGATGTTCCGTTTGCAGTAATTGAAGATGTGCCAATATTTCCTGGTTGTGAAGGAGCCAGCGATAAAAGAGCATGTTTTAATGAAATGATGCAAAAACATATTCGTAAAAACTTCCGTTATCCGGAAATTGCTCAGGAAATGGGTGTGCAGGGAAGAGTAAATGTTATGTTTACCATTCAAAAAGATGGTAGTATTGGGAATATCAGATATAGAGGCCCAGATAAAAATTTGGAGGCTGAAGCATTGCGTATTATTGAAAAACTTCCTAAAATGACTCCTGGGAAGCAAAGAGGAAGAGCGGTTAGGGTACCTTTTAGTATTCCAATTACTTTTAAACTACAATAAATAGAAAATTTAAAAATATATTTAAACCCTGACCAGGCAATGGCAGGGTTTTTTTCATTTCTAAATTATTCGCCTTTTAAACTTTTATAGAAGGTCTCCCGCATAACTTCTGGCTTAATAAACCCAGTACCATAAGTACTATCATAAGCCGCACTAATGCTGTTGTCTGTTTTTACTTCTTCAAGACTTTTCCCAGCCTCAATAGCAGCCAGAATACTTGTCTTTACATCTTCTAACATACTAACATAAATTTCGAGCTCTTTTTTTGTGGAAGGCCTGCCATGACCCGGAATTATCTTTGTCTCATCTCCTATTACCAATAGTGCTTTTTTATGAGCATCAATAAAACCCTGTAAACTACCGCCGCTATTCAGGTCAATATAGGGATATCTTCCGGCAAAATAAGTATCTCCCATATGTATAACGTCGTTATTTACGAAATAGACCATTGCATCGCCATCTGTGTGGGCATTATGAACATGAAATGCCATGATAGTCTCATCTTCGTCATAAAAGCTTATGTCTTCCGAAAAGGTAACTTCCGGCAACATTTTATCGTAATACTCCTGGGTAATCTTTTTATCCTCTAATTTTTTTTGCTGACCGGTCATAACTCGTTTTCGCACATTGTTATGCGCTACCAGAGTTGTAAGGTCTGTATTAAAACTTGCATTACCTCCCGTATGGTCGCCGTGCATATGTGTATTAAAAAGAAATGCAATGGGCTTATTTGTAAGTGATTTAATTGCAGCTTTTATTTTATCACTCAAACGATCAAATTGGTCATCAATCATAAAGACATTCTTCTGGCCTATATAAATACCTATGTTACCACCCTGCCCTGTTAGCATATAAACATCGTCTGAAAGTTTATCAATGCTAATAACCACTTCCTTATCTTGTGCAGATAAGAATGAAATACAAAATGATGAAATGAAGATCAGAAGCTGAACTTTAATTTTATAAAGTGCCATAGATTTATATATTTAGTAGTGAGTACTTTAAAGATAACATAAACAAACATAATTCGTTGCAGGAAAATTTAATGGGTCTTATCTTTGCCACCTCATAAAAGCGAACACATTAATTCGCTTTCTATATTTTAAGGATTTCAAATGAAGACGGCTGTTGGAACGGCAAAAAATACAAAAAGTGTATTGACTTTTGCTGATTTTAAGGAGATTACCAAATCGAGACTCGCGCTTAGCGTGGTCTTTTCGTCTTTAGCCGGCTATCTTTTAGGGGCCTATGAGGTAAACCCTTTATCACTTCTTTTGTTGGCATTTGGGGGTTACTGCATGGTAGGTGCGTCAAATGCTTTTAATCAGGTTATTGAAAAGGACCTCGATGCTCTGATGAATAGGACGAGGAACAGGCCCATTCCGGCGGGTAGGATGACCAGTAATAAAGCTATGACCCTGGCCATACTAATGACAATTTTGGGCCTGGTTAGTCTTTATATACTAAATCCTAAAACGGCTATGTTCGGGGCCATATCAATATTCATTTATACTAGTGTTTATACGCCTTTAAAAACAAAAACACCTTTATCTGTCTTTGTTGGCGCAATTCCTGGAGCAATTCCATTTATGCTGGGCTGGGTTGCTGCCACGAATAACTTCGGAATAGAACCAGGAACGCTTTTCATGATTCAATTTTTCTGGCAATTCCCTCACTTTTGGGCGCTTGCCTGGATGCTGGATGAAGATTATCAAAAAGGGGGTTTTAAAATGTTACCTACAGGTAAAAAGGATAAGGGTACCGCAATTCAGATAATAATGTATACAATTTGGATGATAATCATCTCCGTAATTCCGGTTTTTGGAATAACCGGGAGATTACATTTATCCATTCCTGCCGCTATAATAATCCTTATAATGGGGTTGGTAATGTTGGTTTTTGGCGTTAGGTTATTTGAAAAAAGAGATAATAAATCGGCCAGAAAACTCATGTTAATAAGTGTGAGCTATATCACTCTTATGCAATTGGTTTATGTTATTGATAAATTTTTATAATTCATATGGATCTTACACAGGGGACAAATAAAGAAAAGAATGCCAGGGCAAAGAAAATGATGCTGTGGTTTGGAATAGCAAGTCTGCTAATGGGATTTGCGGGATGGACCAGCGCCTATATTGTTAGTAGTTCTCGTGCAGATTGGCTTAAAAGCTTTGAACTACCATCGGCTTTTTTGTATAGTACTGTTATTATCATACTTAGTAGTGGTACTTACATCCTGGCAAGTAAAGCAATTAAAACAAATAAAAGTAGCGAGGGCACTAAATGGTTGCTGCTAACACTGATACTCGGCATTGCATTTATTTTTATTCAGTTCTCCGGATTTTCACAACTGATTAACCAAGGTTACTATTTTACAGGTCCTACCAGTAATATTACAATGTCTTACATTTTTCTAATTGCAGCTGTGCATATTGTTCATGTCATTGCAGGAATTATTTCACTTTTAGTAGTATTGTATAATAACATTAAGAATAAATACTCCGATTCTAACACCTTGGGAGTTGAAATGGGGGCAACTTTTTGGCACTTTTTAGATCTTTTATGGGTTTATCTGATACTGTTCTTTTATTTTTTTACATGATAAATGAACACAAAATTTCATTTGTATCATAATTGGGCTTTTCTAGTGTTAAAAAAAATGTAAATTTGCCATTATTCTTATAACACGATATATTTGTTTATGGATTCTACGGTAGCAACGAGTACAGAAGAAAACGTTTGGGGGGGTGGAAACCGACCTTTGGGAGCAAGTTATGGAAAGCTAATGATGTGGTTTTTTTTAGTTTCCGATGCGTTGACATTTTCGGGATTTTTAGCCTCTTATGGTTTTTCCAGATTTAAGTTTATCGAAACTTGGCCAATAGCCGATGAAGTATTTACTCACGTACCATTCTTTCATGGAAATTTCCCAATGTACTATGTTGCATTTATGACATTTATCTTAATTATGTCATCGGTTACAATGGTACTTGCAGTTGATGCTGGTCATAAGATGATGAAGAATAAGGCCATTATCTATATGTTTCTTACCATTATCGGAGGCGCCATCTTTGTGGGCTCCCAGGCATGGGAATGGGCAACATTCATAAAAGGCGATTATGGTGCAATAGAAACAAAAGGTGGAAGAATATTGCAATTTGTTAAGGCAGACACCGGTGAAAGGGCTGCACTATCAGATTTTTCTAAAACATTGCCATCTGAGCGAGTTGATCACGAAAACAAAAATGGAGTATGGTTTTACCAGGGCGAATCGCTTCCGTCGTATACTGTTAATGAGGTAGTAGAAGGACTAAAATCAAACCCTAACATCCTGATAAGAACAGAAACCATAAATTCAGAAGGAGAAAAAACACTCTTGACCAGAGAAGAATCATTGACAAAAATCAAAGATTCTAAATTGGTGGTTGAAGGGGCCAATTTAGTGAGGAACGAATATGGAAGTCGACTTTTTGCGGATTTCTTTTTCTTTATTACTGGCTTTCATGGTTTTCACGTATTTTCAGGGGTAATTATCAATATCATTATTTTCTTTAATATTATCCTGGGGACTTATGAAAGAAGGGGTCATTATGAAATGGTTGAAAAAGTTGGACTTTATTGGCATTTTGTAGATTTAGTCTGGGTTTTCGTTTTTACCTTTTTCTATCTGGTTTAAAAAAAGAAGCGAAGAAGTATTAAAAGATTATCATATTTAAAATAACACAATTTAGAATGGCACACGCACACAAGCTGGAGATTTTTAGAGGACTAATAAAATTTAAATCCAACACTCAAAAAATATGGGGTGTTTTGATCTTTCTGACTATAGTTACCGCAATAGAAGTAGCATTAGGAATTTCGAAACCACATATTCTGGCGGCCAATACCTTTTTGGGAATGAAACTGCTAAATTGGATTTTTATAATCCTAACTTTGGTTAAGGCTTACTATATTGCCTGGGATTTTATGCATTTGCGTGATGAGAAAAGTTCATTGCGAAGGGCTATCGTATGGACACCAATTTTTTTGGTAGCCTATCTTATTTTTATACTCTTGTTCGAAGCCGATTATATTTATACTGTGTTTAAAGATGGCTACGTAACTTGGAATTTCTAACAAGGAATTAACAGCACTTAAAGACGGTATAACAGCCGTCTTTTTTATTTTTGTAATGTCTAAACAATGACCAATGAAAAAGACATTCGTCTTAGTGGTTCTTTTTATCTTGCCACTGGTTGCCTATTTATTTTTTGCCTCAGGGGTAAATAATTTTGGCAAACTCCCTCTACTACCCGAGGGGGTTTTGGATATTCCTGAAAATATTGATAAAATTACCTTCGAGAATAAGATAACTGTTTTGGGTTTTTTGGGAAATAAGGTTGAACTTAAAAAAGGCAATACATTTAATCTGAATCAAAAAATATATAAACCATTCTATGAGTTTAATGACTTCCAAATGGTGATGATTATGCCAATCGGAACTACGGAGAAAGTGGAGGAATTAAAGTCGGAACTTGGCAATTTGGTAGATATTAAGAATTGGAAATTTATATTTATTGAAGATGAAGAAATCAGGGCCATATTTAATTCACTAAAAACAAATCTCAGGCTTGACGAAAACTTAGGCACCGATTATGTTTTTATAATTGACAAGAATAAAAATCTCAGGGGCAGAACAGACGATGAAGAGGAGGACACTAAGTATGGCTTTAACGCAACCTCTGTTGCAGAACTTAACAATAAAATGGAGGATGATGTAAAAATTATTTTAGCGGAGTATCGCATGGCACTTAAGAAGAACAATGCAGATAGAAAGAATTAATGAGAAATAAATACACTTATGTCTGGGTATCACTTGTTGTCCTGGTTTTTGGGATCATTTTTATTCCAAAAATTATTGAGCGCATAAAGACAGGTACCATTACACAACATGATCGTATAAATCTTGCTGGTAATGATGAATCTCCTGGTTTTATCTATTTGAATAATGAGAAAAGACAGGTTCCAAATTTTTCATTTCTAAATCAGGATAGTCTTTTAATTTCTCAAAAAGATTACGAAGGAAAGGTTTATATAGTTGAGTTTTTCTTCACAACTTGTCCTTCAATTTGTCCTGTTATGAATTCTAATCTGGTTGAAATCCAGGAAGAATTCAGGGATTTTGATGATTTTGGTGTAGCCTCGTTTACAATTAACCCGGAATATGATACTCCAAGAGTATTGAAAGAGTATGCCGAAAAATATGGTATAAATGATATGGATTGGCACCTGATGACGGGAGATCGTCAGGAAATCTACGACCTTGCAAACAATGGCTTCAATATTTTTGCTGCAGAAAATTCAGAAGTCCCTGGCGGATTTGAACATTCTGGCTTATTTGCATTGGTAGATAAAAATGGATATCTCCGCTCAAGAGCTGATGATTTTGGAAACCCAATTATTTATTACCGGGGAACAATTAGCGAGTCTCAGGGAGAAAATGATGAGGGAGAAAAGCAAGAGATTAGTATTTTAAAGGAAGACATAAAAAAACTTCTAAGTGAATAAACTAAACAAAACTCCAAAGGAGCGGAAGTTCAACAGAATAATTACCATAATATCAATTTTGGTTCCTTTGGTGGTAGCCGTTTTATTTGGTGTTAAAATTCCAAATTCTGAACCTTTAACATATCTGCCTCCTATTTACGCTTCGATAAATGGAGCTACGGCAGTCTTGCTTATTTATGCCGTTTGGGCTATTAAGAACGGTAAAAGAGTTTTGCATCAGAATATAATGAGCGCTTGTATTATCCTTTCTATACTTTTCTTACTTATGTATATTGCTTATCATATGACTGCAGATTCTACATCTTATGGAGGTGTTGGTGCTATTAAGTATGCTTATTATTTTATTCTTGTTTCGCATATAATTTTATCCATTGTTATAATACCGCTTGTTCTCAAGACTTATGTCCGGGCATACTTAAAAGATTTTAAACGGCACCGTCAACTTGCCAGATTTACATTCCCTATCTGGCTATATGTGGCCGTTACCGGAGTTATTGTTTATTTAATGATTTCACCATATTATGAATACTAAAAATTTGTATTTTATTTAATACCTAAATAGAAAAATATAATAGATTGAAAATTAAAAGCCTTATACTCGTAATTGTATTCTTTGTATTACCAAGACTATCAATAGCTCAATGCGCAATGTGCAGGGCAGTTCTGGAAAGTCAGGACGACAATTCTATGGCTGAGGGGATTAATAATGGGATTGTTTACCTAATGGCACTTCCTTACATTTTGTTGGGCGTTCTTTTTTACCTGGTTTACAGGAAAATGAGGTCATAAGATTAAAGGTTCAATTTTAACACTATTTTACAGTTCCAAGTGTAACAATTCCTTATTCTGGAAGTCTTATTTAATAGAAGTTATAACATCAATCATTAATCAACCAACTCCATGTTCGATCTCGAAAGATGGCAGGAAATTTTTGACACGATCCGTAAAAACAAATTGCGGACCTTCCTTACCGGGCTATCCGTAGCCTCAGGAATTTTTATACTCGTAATTTTATTGGGTTTTGGTCAGGGTATGCAAAACGGTATTGCCCATGAATTTGAAGAAGATGCGGCTACCAGTGTGTGGGTATGGCCAGGGGTTACATCCAAAGAATTTAAAGGACTTAATCCGGGTAGGAGTATCCAACTGAAAAATGAAAATTATGCATCTTCCTTGGCCTTGTTTGGAGATGAAATTGAATACAAATCGCCTAGGGTATTTGTCCGAAATGTATCGGTAAATTACGGAAAAGAGGCTTTGGTTTATGGGATACAAGGCGTTTCCTACGATTTTCAGTTTATCGAAAATGCAAAAATGTCTGAAGGGAGATTTTTAAATTACCAGGATGAAGTAAATACGGCTAAGGTTGCTATTATAGGAAATAAAATTAAGCAGGATGTATTTAAGGACGTGGAAACCCCTTTGGGTGAGTACATAAATATATCTGGGGTATTATTTAAAATTGTTGGGATCTATTCCGAGAGAGAGGACAGGGAAGAAGAGCGCATCTATATCCCTATAACTACTGCACAGCGAGTATTTAACGGAGGAGACCGAATTAATAATATGAGCTACACCATGCCAATAATGGAAAATTTTGACGAGGCTGTGGTTCAGGCTGTAGCTTTTAAGGAAAATTTACAGGCACACCTGCAGCAGGTTCATACAGTAGCACCCGAAGATACCGGCGCAATACAGGTATGGAGTGCCTTGGAAGAAGCGAAACGCTATTATAGTCTTACAGGAAATATTAAATTCTTTTTCTGGTTTGTAGGAATCTGCACAATCATTGCAGGGGTAGTGGGTGTAAGTAACATTATGCTGATTGTTGTAAAGGAAAGAACAAGAGAAATAGGGATAAGAAAAGCATTAGGTGCTAAGCCCTGGTATATCGTAGGAATGATTTTGCATGAATCTATTTTTGTAACAGCCATTTCAGGCTTTGCAGGACTTATTTTTAGTATGGGACTTTTGGAAATAGTAGGACCATATATAGAAGTAGATTACATTCTAAACCCTTCAGTTAATTTTAATGTTGCCATTTCTACTGTTATGGTTCTGATTTTTGCAGGAGCAGTTGCAGGGTTTTTCCCTGCATGGAGGGCGGCGAGTATTCATACTATCGACGCCTTAAGAGACGAATAATATATTGAGAATATGTTTAATCGAGATCGCTGGAAAGAAATTTTAGAAGTACTAACCACTAATTGGTTCAGAACTCTGCTTACCGCTTTTGGCGTTTTCTGGGGCATACTCATATTAATTATCTTACTTTCTGCAGGTAAAGGCCTGGAAAATGGTATAAAAGCAGATTTTGGAGATATTGCTACAAATACCATGTTTATGTGGACACGCAGTACCACAAAGGCGCATATGGGCTTGCCTATTGGAAGAAGATTTAGATTTAAGGTAGAAGATGTAAAGAGCATACGTGATAATATTCCCAATCTGCGGTTTATATCACCCCGAAACCAATTAGGTGGCTTCGGGAATGACAATAATGTGGTAAGAGGGCTAAATACCGGAGCATATAACGTATATGGCGACTATCCTGAGATAATTAACCAGGATCCCATGAGCATTACAGAAGGACGTTTTATAAATCAGAATGATATTCAGGAAAAACGGAAAATAGCAATTATTGGAGCCGGAGTTAGAAATGAGCTTTATGATAAAGGAGAAGAAGTAATGGGAAGCTATATTAAGATTCAGGGGGTGAATTTTATGGTAGTGGGTACCTATAAGAAGAAGAGTAGTGATGGTGATGGAGAAGAGGCGCAAAAAGAAATATATGTGCCCTTTACTTCTTTTTCTCAGGCATTTAATATGGGTAATGACGTAGGTTGGATGGCTATTACAGCCCATGATGGAACCTCTATTTCGAGCATCAAAGAAGATATTGTTAATTTAATGAAAACCAAACACAAAGTACATCCTGAAGATACCAGGGCAGTTGGTTATTTTGATTTATATGAACAGTATAACAGAGTAGAAAGCTTATTCGGAGCAATGAGCTTTATCGCTTATTTCGTGGGAATTTTAGTCTTATTATCCGGAATAATCGGAGTGAGTAATATTATGTTGATTGTAGTTAAGGAAAGGACCAAGGAAATAGGGATACGAAGGGCATTAGGTGAAGATCCCTGGTCTATTAAAAAGCAGATTCTTTTGGAGTCGATTTTTCTTACGATTATATCCGGAATGGCCGGAATTATTATTGGAGCTCTGTTTATTTATGGCGTTAATGCCTTATTAGATGCCAATGGCCCAGTGGATATGTTCCTGAATCCGAGCGTAAGCTTAGGTGTAGTTATTGTGGCCCTATTCATTCTGATATTGTCAGGATTACTTGCGGGTTTTATTCCCGCTCAAAGTGCTATAAAAGTAAAGCCAATAGATGCTTTACGAACAGAATAAATTTGAAACATCAATCATATAAACTATAAAAAATGAAAAAATCAGTAACGATTATCATTCTAATAGCCATTTTTTTGGCTTTCGGAGGTTCTATGTATTACCTCTATCAAAAGAATGAACAAGATCCAATTGTATACGAAACCGAAAAACCTTCTACCCAGACCATTATCAAAAAAACAGTGGCTACCGGCAGCATATTACCATTAGAAGAAGTCCTGATAAAACCCAATATTTCAGGCGTTATTGAGGAAATATTTGTCGAGGGGGGAGATTTCGTAAAATCTGGTGACTTACTGGCAAAGATAAAAGTTGTGCCAAACCTTAATGCACTTAATGATGCAAAAAATAGTATTGATGAGGCTAAAATTTCATTGGATGACCAAAGGCGAAATTTTGACAGGCAAAGTGGTCTTTTTAACAAAGGGGTAATCTCAAAAGTTGATCTGGAAAGAGCACAGGTAAGTTATGACCAGGCCAAACAATCCTATAGTGCAGCAAATAAAAGATATGATATTGTTAAAACTGGAACTACCAAAGGTTATGGTAATGCAGCAAACACCTTGATCAGGTCTACTGTTACCGGAATGGTTTTGGAAGTACCTGTGGAAGTAGGTAACCAGGTGATTGAAAGCAATAATTTTAATGAGGGAACCACTATTGCAGCTATTGCTGACGTAGATAAAATGATTTTTGAAGGAAAGGTAGATGAATCTGAGGTGGGAAAGATAAAGGAGGACCTGCCATTGGAAATTACTGTTGGAGCACTTGAAAATGTAACTTTTGACGCTATTTTGGATTATATAGCTCCTAAGGGTAATGAGGAAAATGGAGCAATTCAATTCGAAATTAAAGGAACGTTAAAGAAACAGGATTCAATCTTTATTAGGGCGGGTCTAAGTGCAAATGCATCAATAATACTGGATAGAGCTGATAGTGTTCTTTCCATAAAAGAAGCTCTGGTTCAATTTGACCCTGAAACCAAAAAACCATTTCTGGAAATCGCTACCGGGGATCAGCAATTCGAAAGAAGGGACATAGAATTGGGAATTAGCGATGGAATTTATGTAGAAGTGAAGTCTGGTCTGGAAAAAGAAGATGAGATAAAAGTATGGAACGAGGTGAAACCCGATGAGTTTGAAGGATAGCTTTTTAACAAAATATTTTGAAGATTATTTGTAACATTTTCTCAACTTACCTGTCCTATTAATGCATTTGAATAACTTAAGACACTAACCACCATGATTGAAATAAAAGATTTGCACAAATCCTATAAGATGGGTAGCAATGTACTGCATGTTTTAAAAGGGATAAATTTTACTGTTGAAGAAGGAGAATTGGTTGCAATTATGGGCTCATCCGGTTCGGGAAAGTCTACCCTCTTGAATATTCTTGGGATGCTTGATGTGGCTGATTCCGGAGAATACACTCTGGATGGCGTGCCAATAAAAAATCTCAACGAGACTAAAGCCGCCAATTACCGAAATAAATTTTTAGGATTTGTTTTTCAATCATTTAATCTAATCAATTATAAAAGTGCTCTGGAAAATGTTGCCTTGCCATTGTACTATCAGAGAGTACCCAGAAAGGAACGACAAGAAAGAGCGATGAAATATCTGGACCAGGTGGGCCTGAAGGAATGGGCTACTCATTTACCCAGTGAACTTTCAGGTGGGCAGAATCAAAGAGTCGCCATAGCCCGGGCCATGGCCTCAGAACCAAAGGTACTTCTCGCAGATGAACCTACAGGAGCCCTGGATAGCACTACCTCTTATGAAGTCATGGATTTAATTCAGAAAATTAACGACCAGGGAAATACAATTTTAGTGGTAACCCACGAAGATGATATAGCCCATATGTGTAAACGGATTGTTTACCTAAAAGACGGTGTTATTGTTGAAGATAAAAAAGTAAAGCAAGTAAGAGCATCAGCGTATGTTTAGCCGGGACACCTGGAACGAGATATTTGAAACTATTCAAAAAAATAAACTTAGGACCTTCCTTTCAGGTTTTACTGTGGCTCTTGGGATATTAATTTTTGTTTTTCTTTTTGGTCTGGGAAACGGACTAATTAACACCTTCGACAAATTTTTCAAGGAAGACGCCACCAATGTTCTTTACTTATTTCCCGGAAAAACTACTCTCCCGTATAAAGGATATAAATCATCGAGGCGAATTGAATTTGAAAATAGCGATCTCGCCGACATTAAAAAAAACTTTCCAATGTTTTTGGAATATATAACCCCCAGGATTTCAAGAAACAAGTTAGTGAAATTCAAGGAAGAATCCGACAATTATAATGTTACCGGGGTAGATTGGGGCCATCAATTTGCTGAGAAGACAATTATTATGAAAGGCCGGTACCTCAATGTGGAGGATGTTAAAAAGAAAACAAAACATGCAGTGATAGGACGTTTGGTGGAACAGGACCTATTTGGATCTAAAAATGCGATTGGTAAATATTTGGACGTTGGAGGAAGTGTTTTTAAAATTATTGGCGTTTTCCAGGACGATGGAGGTGATAGGGAAGAACGTGGAATATATATCCCTTATACTTCGCTTCAACTAATTGAAAAAAACACAGATAAAATAGACCAAATGGTTGTGGCCTTCAAACCAGAAATGGGATATATGGGCGCCATGGCTTTCGAACGTAGTTTGGATAAGTTCTTTAAAGACAAGAAATTCATAAATCCGGAAGATCAAAATGGAATTTTCATCAGAAACGTTGCAGATCAATTACAGCAAAATCAACAATTTGCACGGGTACTTCAAATTATAGTAGTTTTTGTGGCTTTTGGGACCATAATTGCAGGTATCATAGGTATAAGTAATATTATGGTCTTTGTGGTTAAGGAGCGTACTAAAGAACTGGGTATACGAAAAGCTTTGGGTGCCACTCCAAAAGCAGTTATCAGCACTATTTTATTGGAGTCGGTGTTTATTACAACCATATCTGGCTTTACGGGAATGCTAATTGGAATTGCACTCCTTAGTTCATTAGGAGAGAGTATGGCGGAAGACTATTTTATTACCAATCCATTTATTAATACGGGCGTGGCTATTTCTGCAACCCTACTTTTAATAATGTTTGGGGCAATTGCGGGCTATATTCCGGCTAAAAGGGCAGCTCGTATTAAACCTATAATAGCTTTACGAGATGAATAGTATTCGTTTTCTATTTGATAAAAATACCTGGCAGGAAATTTTCGGATCTATCGGAAAGAATAAAACCAGGACTATAATTACTGTTATAGGTGTCTTATGGGGTATTTTTATCTATATCGCTCTTGCAGGGGCCGCAAAAGGGATGGACAACGGTTTTGAAAAAAACTTTGAAACGGTAGCCAAAAATAGTATCTGGGCCTGGTCTCAAAGCACGAGTATGCCTTACGCAGGTTTTAAAACAGGAAGAATAATAAGGATAAAAGTGGATGATGCTCAGGTCTTGAAAAATAGAATTCCTGAAATACAATATATAGCACCGGTAAATACAAAAGGAGCATTTGGAGGGGCGTCTGCGCTAACTGTAAGAGGGATTAAATCTAATAGTTATGCGGTATATGGCTACTTTCCGGAAATAGCAAAGATTGCTACCCAGAAGATTTATGATAATGGAAGATTTATTAACGATGAAGATATCGCTCAGGCTAGAAAAGTTTGTGTTATTGGAGATCGAACGCAACAGGAATTATTTGATAAGGATGAAGATCCTATAGGGGCTTATATTAGGGTAGAAAATATTTATTTTCAGGTAGTCGGCGTTCATAAATTCACTCAAACGACACAATTTGGAACAGACGGAGATATTTTTATTCCCTTTACTACTTTTAAAAAGCTTTACAATACAGGAGAGGAAGTTCAATTTTTTACAATAGCGGCATATGATGATGCCGATGTTATTCAGGTAGAAAAAGATATCAAAGCCGTTTTAAGAAGTATACATAAGGTGCACCCGGAAGATGAACGCGCATTTGGGGCCTTTAATCTTGGAGAAATATTTAATAAGATTATGGGCTTTGCCAACGGGATAACCTTTTTATCCTTAATTGTTGGAATTGCCACCATCCTGGCAGGAGTAATTGGAATTGGTAATATTCTGCTAATATCTGTTAAGGAACGAACTAAGGAATTGGGTATTCGCCGGGCATTAGGTGCAACCCCAAGGGAAGTGCGTTCTCTGATTATTTTAGAATCCGTATTTCTTACGATGATTGCCGGAATTGTAGGTATTATACTTGGGGCAGGGGTTTTAAGTTTGATCAATAACCTCACTGAGGATATTAATTTTCCGTATACGACTCCAACAGTTCCCATTCCGTATGTACTTGGGGCGTTAGCCATAATGATAATTTTGGGAACTCTAATAG